>NZ_JBJGZV010000015.1:0-114799 GCF_054050715.1 Blastococcus sp. SYSU D00669 | reverse complement strand
CGAGGACCTCCGGTTCGTGAGTGGGTGCCTTCAGCAGCTCCACTCCACGTCCGGAGGTCCTCCTCCACAAGATCAGCAGTCAGATCTCGTGGTCACACGTCCTCGACCAACGTCTCTGGTCAGTACACCTAGTCGGTCTCCGGGTTGGAGAACCGCGGGCTCAGCCCGTCGTCCTGAGCACCGCCCACGTCGGGCAGCGGCGCCTCGTCCTCCGCCGCCTCGGCCGCCAGGTCGTCCTGCGGGACGCCGTCGACGTCGCGCTCGAGCGCCTGGAGCAGCCGCTGCTCGTCCGGGCGCAGGTCGGACGGGCCGAGGTGCTCCCCCGGCTCGCCGGCGTCGGAGCCGGAGGCCATGCCACTGTCCGGCAGGGCGCTGTCCGGGAGTTCCTCTCTGTCCACGGGCTGCTCCTCAGCGGGGGAAGTTCGGCTCGAGCCGGGGGACGATCTGCATCTCCGGCACGAACGCGGACGGGTGCAGCAGCAGGAGGGTGCGCACCGCCTCGGCCACGGCCGAGGGCGGCATCATCAGGTGGGACGGGATGCCCCACTGCTCCATCATCGGGGTGTCCATCGCCGCGGGGATGACGCTCTGCACGCGGCAGGGGAACGGACGCTCGCTCCCGTCGGGCTGGCGGACCGCCTTCTCGCGCAGCTCGCGCTGGATGCAGCGGGTGGCGTTGAGGAACCCGGCCTTGGAGCCGTTGTAGGCGATGGCGCCGCTGCCCGAGGTGATCGCCGACAGCGACACGATGTGCACGACGTCGGCGGTGCGGCCCTCCGGCAGGTGCTGCACCCGCTTCATGAACTCGCTGGTCAGGAAGACCGGCCCCTCGAAGTTGACCCCCTGGACCCGGCGGAAGTCCTCGAGGTCGATGTCGGTGACGTAGCCCGGCCGGTCGATGCCGGCGACGTTGACCAGGATGTCGAAGGCGTCGCCGTGCCGGTCGAACAGCGCCTGGACGACCTCGCGCCGGCTGGCGTCGTCGGTGACGTCGAGCGCGACGACCTCCGCCGAGCCGCCGCCGTCGGCCACCAGCGACCGGGTCTCCTCGCTGCCCGCGGCGTTGATGTCCGCGACGGCCACGTGCGCGCCGGCCTCGGCGAGCGCGACGCACGTCGCGCGGCCCAGCCCGCTCGCCCCACCCGTGACCAGCGCGACACGCCCCTTGAGCGACCCGGTGACATCCATGCAGTGCTCCGTTCCCGTGATCCGTGCTGCCGTGATCACTCTCGCGGAGAACCGCCCGGGTCGCAGGTCGAGCTCAGCGGGTGGGGGCGCTCGCCGTCCCGGAGGCGCCGCTGAGCCGCTGCTCCCGCGTGGCCCACACGTCGGCCAGCGTCACCGTGCGCAGGTCGCGCTCGCGGATGAGGTCGAGCAGCTCGCCGTAGACCGTCGTCACCGCCGGGTGGTTGGCGTGCCCGATGACGATCTTCTGGGCGGTGAACCACTCGCGGGCGTGGGCGACCAGCTCCGGGCCGGAGAGCACGGTGTGGTCGCCCAGGGTGCCTTCCCACATGGCGATCGTCGGGTGTCCCTGGTCGGCGGAGATGCGGTCGATCCGCTCGTCGTGGGCGCCGAACGGCGGCCGGAAGAAGGGGCTGTCGGCGACCCCGAGGGTGCGGCGCATGAACTCGCGGTTGCGGCCGATCTCCTCGGCGACCTCGGCGTCGCCGAGGGTGGTGAGGTCGGGGTGCGACCAGGTGTGGTTGCCGATGGCCACCTGGCCCGACTCGATCATCGGCCGCAGCGCCCGCGCGCTGTCCTCCCACGACCGGTAGCAGCCGTTCGGGAAGAAGGTCAGCCGGATGCCGGTGTCCTCCGCCAGCTTCGTGTACGCCGCGACGACCTCGGCGTTCGTGCCGTCGTCGATGGTGAGCGCCAGAGCGTTGCCCTCGCCCGGCAGGGCCCAGACGACACCGGTCGGCGGGTCGACCGCGACCGGCCCGGTCGGGGCCGCCGGCGTCGGCTGGGCGGACGGCGCGGCGGCCGGCGGGGGCGCGGGCGGGTCGGCGGCGGACGCCTCGGGCGGGGCGCCGAGCTGGTCGGCACCGTTGGCCACCGCGGCTCCGGCGAGCCCGGCGGCGAGGAAGAGCAAGAACCTCCGGCGGTCCATGGCGCGGGACGGTAGTGACGGGTGGGACGACGGCCGGGGAGGTCGCGGGGGACGCGCCGGACCGGTTCGTACCGTCAGGGCGGGCCCACGCAGGGTCACGGGATCGGGACGAGCCCGGCCTCCTCGATGAGCCGCGCCTGCTCGCGGCACCAGGGCGACCACGCGTCGCCCTCGGTCGCCTGCCGCTGCCGGAAGGCCGCCCAGTCGAGCAGCTCCCAGTCGGCGACCTCGGTCGGGTCGGGCGCGGGGGTGCCGCGGTACCGGCCGAGGTAGACCGGGCACACCTCGTTCTCCACGACGCCCCGGAACTCGGCGCGGTACCGGTAGCCGGGCAGCGCCGGCCGGACCGCGGCGACGTCGAGGCCGAGCTCGAAGCCGGCGCGGCGGGCGATGGCGGCCTCGTCGTCCTCGTCCGGGCCGGGGTGGCCGCAGACGGTGTTGGTCCACATGCCCGGGAAGGTCTGCTTGTCCTCCGCGCGGCGGGTGACCAGCAGCCGGCCGGCGTCGTCGAACAGGTAGGCGGAGAAGGCGCGGTGCAGCGGCGTCTCGCCGTGGTGCACCAGCGGCTTGGGCATCGTGCCGATCGCCGCCCCCGCCTCGTCCACGAGGACGATCAACTCGGTCACGCCGCCCATCGTCCCAGGTGCCGCCCGCGGTCGCCGCGCCGTGATCAACTCCCCCCTCGCCGCGTGGTCGCGACCCGCGCCGCCTGCGGCGAGGACGGCGACCACACCGCGCGGGCGACGGCCTGCCCGGCCACCCGGCGGGGTCGGGGAGCGGGCGGCAGAGTGGACGGGGTGGACAGCTTCCGGCGCGGCGACATGGTCTTCGACGTCACCGACGGCGGCCCGCCCGACGGCGAGGCGGTCGTCCTGCTGCACGGCTTCCCGCAGGACCGCACCGCCTTCGACCTGGTGGCGCCGGCGCTGCACTCGGCCGGGCTGCGCACGCTCGCCGTCGACCAGCGGGGCTACTCGCCCGGCGCCCGGCCGGTGGGGCGCCCGCAGTACCGCGTGCGGGAGGCGGCGGAGGACGTGCTGGCGCTGCTGGACGCCGCGGAGCTCGAGGGCGCGCACGTGGTGGGGCACGACTGGGGGGGCGCCGTGGCCTGGGCCCTCGCGGACTGGCACGCCGACCGCGTCCGGACGCTCACCGCCCTCTCCACGCCGCACCCGGCGGCGATGCAGGAGGCCCTGCTGAAGAGCGACCAGGCGCTGCGCTCGGTCTACATGGGCCTCTTCCAGCTGCCGCTGCTACCCGAGGCGGTGCTGCTGGCGGGCAGGGGTGCCGTGCTGCGCCGGATCCTGCACCTCGGCGACCTGCCCCCGCACCGGGCCGAGCACTACGTCCGCCGGATGCGCGAGCCCGACTGCCTGTCCGCGGCGCTCAACTGGTACCGGGCGGTGCCGTGGAGCGGCAGGGACCGGGTCGGCACCGTGCGCGTCCCGACGCTGCACGTCTGGAGCACGGGCGACACCTTCCTCGGCCGCACCGCGACCGAGGCGACGGCGAAGCACGTCGACGCCCCGTACCAGCTGGTGGTGCTCGACGACCTCCCGCACTGGATCCCGGAGCTCGCCCCCGACCGGACCGCGGAGCTGATCACGGCCCACGTGAAGACGGCGCCGTAGCCGGGTACGGCCGCCGGGCATGACGACCGTGTCCGCGTCGCCGACCCGCGCCGAGCGCCTCGACGGGCTGTCCTTCACCCGCGAGCACGGCCGCCTCGTGGTCGGCTCCGGGCTGGGCTGGGCGCTCGACGCGATGGACGTCGGGCTCATCTCGTTCGTCATGGCCGCGCTGGCCGCGCAGTGGTCGCTGTCGGCCACCGAGCTGTCGTGGATCGGCTCGATCGGCTTCGTCGGCATGGCCCTCGGCGCCGCCCTCGGCGGGCTGCTGGCCGACCGGTTCGGCCGCCGCCAGGTCTTCGCGCTCACCCTGCTGGTCTTCGGCGTCGCCACCGGCGCGGCGGCGCTGGCCTGGTCGGTGGGCGCGCTGCTCGTGTTCCGCTTCCTCATCGGCCTGGGCCTCGGCGCCGAGCTGCCGGTGGCCTCGACGCTGGTCAGCGAGTTCGCCCCGGCCCGGGTGCGGGGGCGCGTGGTCGTCGCGCTGGAGGCGTTCTGGGCGGTCGGCTGGGTGCTGGCCGCGCTGATCGGCTACCTCGTCGTCCCGCGCAGCGACGCCGGCTGGCGGTGGGCGCTCGCGCTCGGCGCGGTGCCGGCCCTCTACGCGGTCGTCGTCCGGCGGGGCCTGCCCGAGTCGGTGCGCTTCCTCGAGCTGCGCGGCCGCACCGAGGAGGCCGAGGCGGCGGTGCGGCGGTTCGAGGCCGCCGCCGGGGTCGCGCCCCGCTCGTCTCCCCCGGCCGCACCGCCGGCGGCGCAGCGGGTGCGCGGGCTGTGGGCCGCCGGCACCCGCGTGCGGACGGCGGCCCTCTGGGCGGTCTGGTTCAGCATCAACTTCGCCTACTACGGCGCGTTCATCTGGCTGCCCACCCTGCTGGTCGAGGCGGGTTTCTCCCTGGTCCGCTCGTTCGGCTACACGCTGGTCATCACGCTCGCCCAGCTGCCCGGGTACGCCGCTGCCGCGTTCCTCATCGAGAAGTGGGGACGGCGGCCGACCCTCGCCGTCTTCCTGGTGGGCTCGGCGGTCGGCGCCGCGCTGTTCGCCACCGCCGACGGCGAGACCGCGGTCCTGGTCACCGGCATGGTGCTGTCGTTCTTCAACCTCGGCGCGTGGGGCGCGCTCTACGCGGTGACGCCCGAGGTCTACCCGACGGCGCTGCGGGCCGGCGGCGCGGGCGCGGCGGCGGGCTTCGGCCGGATCGCCTCGATCCTGGCGCCGCTGTCGGTGCCGCCGCTGCTCGCCCAGGGCGGCAGCGGCCTGGTCTTCGGCGTCTTCGCGTTCTTCTTCGCCGTCGGCGCGCTCGCCACCTGGGGGCTGCCCGAGCTGCGCGGGCGGGCACTCGAGTGAGCTCCCTCGCCGACACCTACCGCCGCTACAACGCCGCCTGCAACGCCCACCGCTTCGACGAGCTGGGCGAGTTCGTGCACGAGGAGCTCGTGGTCAACGGCGAGCGGGCCGCCCTCGCCCCCTACGCCGAGGGGCTGCGGGCCGTCGTCCGGGCGTTCCCCGACTACCGGTGGGAGATCGAGCACCTGCTGGTGGACGGCGACGTGGTGGCCGCCCACTTCACCGACACCGGCACCCACCGCGGGGAGTGGCTCGGGGTGCCGGCGACCGGCCGGCGGGTCACCGCGCGCGAGTTCGCGTTCTACCGCTGGGCGGGCGGCCGGATCGCCGAGGTGTGGGTGACCGCGGACGACCTCGGCGTCCTCGAGCAGCTCAGGGCGCCGTAGGGGCTGGCCACCGCGTCCGCGCCGGGCCACGCTGTGCCGCCATGAGCCTCGACCCCGTGGAGACCAACCCGGACCACTACAAGGTGGTCTTCGAGAACGACCGGGTGCGCGTGCTGGAGTACACCGACCGCCCGGGCGACCGCACCACGCCGCACGAGCACCCCGACAGCGTGATGCACACGCTCTCGGCGTTCCGCCGCCGGCTCGTCTCCGGGGACCGGCACCGCGACGTCGAGATGCCGGCCGGCCTGACCGGCTGGCTCCCCGCCCAGCGGCACCACGGCGAGAACATCGGCGACACCCCGACCCACGTGCTGTTCGTCGAGCTGAAAGACGGGGGCGGGAGCACCGGCCGGTACCTCGGCCCGGACTGACGCCGTGGACGCCGCCGACGTCGCGCTGCGCAACGCCACCTACCGGCGGTTCGTCGAGCTCGGCCGTGCGCCCACCCCCGAGGAGGTGGGCGGCGACCGGGACGACGTGGTCGCGGGCTGGCGCCGGCTGCACGACGCCCACGCGCTGGTGCTCACCCGCGCCGGCGACGAGATCCGGATGGCCAACCCGTTCTCCGCCGTCCCCACCGCCTACCGGGTGCGGGCCGGCGGCCGGTGGTGGTACGCGAACTGCGCCTGGGACGCCTTCGGGATCTGCGCCGCGCTGCACGTCGACGGCGGGATCGAGGCCTCCTGCCCCGACTGCGGCGAGCCGCTGCGGGTCGCGGTCCGCGACCGCGAGCCCGACGACGGCTCGCTGCTCTTCCACTGCCTGGTGCCGGCCCGGCGGTGGTGGGACGACATCGTCTTCACCTAGAGCACGATGAACCTCTTCCGGTCGGGAGAGCACGTGCGGCGCTGGCTCGGCGCGCGGACGCCGGGTGCGACCCTCGCCGTCGGCACGCTGAGCGCGCTGGCCCACGCGTGGTGGGGCGACCGGCTGGCCCCGGACTGGGTGCCGCACACCGTCGCGCAGAACCAGGCGGTCCTCGACGGGCTCGGGCTCGACGGCGAGTTCTGGCGGCTCGGCTAGCGCGCGAGGTTCTCCCCGGCCGCGCTGGGTAGCGGCAGGTCATGGCGAAGCTCGAGCGCGGCCACCTGGAGGGCCTCACCGTCGCGGTCACCGGTGCGAGCGGCAACGTCGGGACGGCGCTGCTGCGGCGGCTGACCGGCAGCGGCGCGGCCGAGGTGCGCGGGCTCGCCCGCCGGGAGCCGCCCGACCAGCCGCCCTGGGACCGGGTCCGCTGGACCTTCGCCGACCTCGGGGAGGCCGACAGCGAGCAGGCGCTCCCGGAGTTCCTCGACGGCGCCGACGCCGTCGTCCACCTGGCGTGGGCGCTGCAGCCCGGCCGGCACCCCGAGGCGCTGCGCCGGGTCAACGTCGAGGGCACGCGCCGCGTGGTGCGGGCCGCGGTCGCGGCCGGGGTGCGCCACGTCGTCCACATGTCCTCGCTGGGCGCCTACGCGCCCGGCGCCCGCGGCCAGCAGGTGACCGAGGACTGGCCGACCACCGGCATCCCGAGCTCGCAGTACAGCCGGGACAAGGCCGAGGCCGAGCGCGCCGTCCGCGAGCTCGGCACCCGCTCCCCCGACGTCACGTTCAGCGTCGTGCGGCCCACGTTGGTGCTGCAGCCGGCGGCGGCCAGCGAGATCGGCCGCTACTTCCTCGGCCCGCTGCTGTACGGCGCCGCGCGGCTGCTGCCCGAACCGGTGGCGAAGGTGCTGCCGCTGCCGCTGCCGCAGGTGACGGTGGGCTTCATCCACGCCGACGACGTCGCCGACGCCCTCGAGCGCATCCTCGACCGCCGCGCGTCCGGCGCCTTCAACCTGGCCGCCGAGCCGACCATGGACGGCGACGCCCTCGCGAAGGCCCTGGGCACGTTCCGCGTGCCGGTGCCCGCACCGGTGCTGCGCGCTGCCCTCGCCACCGCGTTCGCCGCCCACCTGGTGCCCACCGAGCCGGGGTGGCTGGACCTCGGCCTGAACGCGCCGGCGCTCGACACCACCCGGGCCCGGCGGCTGCTGGACTGGGCGCCGTTCCACCGCGGGGACGAGGTGCTCGCCCAGTTCGTCGCCGCCCTCGGCCGCGGCGAAGGGGCGCCTGGGCCGCTGCTCGACCCCGCCGGCGGGCCCGAGCGCGACCCCGACGGTGACCCGCGGAACGCCCCCGGTCCCCGCGCCAACTAGAGCTCCGGGCCCGCGTTCGTGCAGGGTGGGGGCGTGGAGACGCTCCTGGACGAGCAGGGCCGGCCCGAACCACCGGCGGACGGCGACGAGCTGGCGACCCTCCTGGGCTTCCTGGAGTTCCAGCGGGCGACGCTGGTCTGGAAGACCGACGGGCTGGACGCCGACGGCTTCCGGGCCCGGGTCGGCGCCTCGACGATGACCCTGGGCGGGCTGCTCACCCACCTGGCCTGGGTGGAGGACAGCTGGTTCACCTGGCGGCTGTGGCAGCGCGACCCGGGCGCGCCCTGGAACGCCGTGGACTGGGAGGCCGAGCCCGACCGGGACTGGGAGCGCGCCGCGGACCTCTCCCCCGACGAGGTCCGCGAGGTGTGGCGGGCTGCCGTCGAGCGCTCCCGCGAGCGGGTCGCCGAGGCGCTCGCCGACGGCGGGCTCGACCGCCCGCTCGCCGTCCCGTGGCCCGACGGCCGCGCCCCGAGCCTGCGCTGGCTGCTCGTGCACATGATCGAGGAGTACGCCCGGCACAACGGCCACGCCGACCTGATCCGCGAGACGATCGACGGCGCGACCGGCGAGTAGCCCGCTCAGGACGGCGCGCTGCCCAGGAGCGCCCGGGTCATCGCGTTGCGGGTGTCCAGCAGCTCGTCGAGGGCGCCGGAGAGGTCCTCGGCGGAGACCGCGATCGCCGCCTCGCCAGGGGTGCGCGTGGCGGCCAGCAGCGCCGCACGGCGCAGCAGCTCCTTGAGGAACGACGCGGTGACGCCCTCGGTCCGGGCCAGGACGTCGTCCAGGCCCGAGGTGTCGACGTCGAGGTCGCCGCGGTAGAGCTCGAACAGCGCCCGCCGGGCCGCCGCGTCCGGCAGCTCCAGCGCCACGGCCTGGTCGACCCGGCCGGGGCGGGCGGCCAGCGCCGGCTCGAGCAGGTCGGGCCGGTTGGTGGTCAGCACGAAGACGACGTCGGCGTCCTCGGCGAGGCCGTCCATCTCGTTGAGCAGCTGGAACAGCAGCGGGTGCTGGCCGGGGTGCATGCCGCGCTCCTCGGCGATCAGGTCGACGTCCTCGACCACGACCATCGCCGGCTGCAGCGTGCGGGCGACCGAGCACGCCTCGACGATCAGGTGCAGCGCGTTGGCGGTCAGCTGGACCACCGTGGTGTCGACCAGCTGGCTGACCAGGAACCGGACGGTGTGCGTCTTGCCCACCCCGGGCGGGCCGAACAGGAGCAGGCCGCGCTTGAGGTGCTGGCCGGCCGCGAGCAGCCGCTCCTTGTGCCGGGCCACCTCGACCACCTGGCGGCGGACCTCGGCGAGCGTGCCGGGGTCGAGCACCAGCTGGTCGGCCGACATGGTGGGCCGCCGGTGGAAGGTCAGCACCGCCTCCCCGTGGCCGAACACCTCGCCGCCGAAGGACAGCACCTTGCCACGGAAGACGTTGCGGGCCAGCACCTCGGCCCGGATCTCGCCGGCCGCCCGGCGGGCGACCTCGGGGTCGGTGCCGGCGACGTGCAGGGTGGTCACCGGCATGCCGATCTCGGGCTCGGGGCCGCGGACGAGGACCGCGAGGCGGGTGCCGCCCTCGGTGACGAGGTACAGCCCGCAGCGCACGCACGCCCGCGCCTCGCCGTCGGGGCCGGCGGCGCGGTTGACCCGCGAGGGGTTGCCCGGCCGCGGGCCGAACGGGTCGGCGGCGCCGCCGTCGGCCGCGGTCAGCAGCTCGCCCAGCCCGAACGGCCGGTGCTGGTAGCCGACGATGCCGACCAGCTCGGCGCTGCGCTCCGGATCGGCCAGCCACGCGTCGAGGCCCGCCTGCACGTTCACGTGCTCGTAGCCGGGCCAGCTCTCCTGGACGACCTCCAGCTCCTCGGCGCCGTCCCCCAGGTGCTCGGTGAGGATGCGGGTGAGCGTGACCCGCTCGTCCGCCCGGGCCGCGCCGACCACGGCGCGCACCCCGCGCCGGACCAGCCGGCCGACGTCGGCCAGCTCCGGCCGCAGGGCACCGTCGGGCCCGGCGGGCTGCGGGGCGGGCCCGGGACCGCAGGCGACCCACCCGGCGGACGCGCGCTTCGTCACGAGGCCGGACGGTAGCGGGGCGGACCCGGCTCGTCAGCCGGTTTCCGCTGGTCAGGCGTCCGACGACCGCTCCGACCAGGCGCCCACCGCCCGGCCGGACCGGGCGAAGACCTCCGCCGCCCGCTCGGCGCGCAGCGCGACGAGCACGCCCTCGGCCTCGGCGAGGGTGGTGCCGGGGTCGTCGGCGGCGACCAGCCGCCCGGTCGACCGGGCCCGCCGCCCCTCGACCGAGACCAGCTCGCCGGTGGCCACGAGCGGGACGCCCAGCTGCGCCGGGCGGCGGTAGGTGACGGTGAGCGAGGCGGTCAGCCCGCCGTGCCCGGCCGCGCGCGCCGCCCGGGCCACGACGTGGTCGAGCAGGGTGGCGACGACGCCGCCGTGCACCAGCCCGGGCGGTCCCTCGTGCGCCTTGCCGACGGTCACGCGGCCGACGCAGCGCCCCTCGCCGGGGAAGTCCTCGACGACCATCGGCGGCGCGACCGGGCTGCCGGGCCCGTAGACCGGGCTGAACCAGCGCTCCCCGGTCTCCGGGTCGTCGACGGTGGCGATCTCGTGCACCTCGCGCAGGTCGGCGCCGAGCAGGGCGGTCAGCTCGCGGGCGGCGCGGGTCGCCTCCTCGAGGTCGGCGACCGGCACCTCGGTGCGGACGGCGGCGTCGACGAGCCCGCGCAGCGCGTCGCCCAGCGCACCGACCGCGTCGCGGCGGGCGGCCCGCTCCCCCGGCGGGAGCTCCGGCCGGTCAGCCACGGGGCATGCCGGCCTCGCGCAGCAGCGCGCCGCCGATGATCAGCCGCTGCACCTCGCTGGTGCCCTCGTAGAGGCGGAAGAGCCGGGCGTCGCGGTAGAAGCGCTCGACCGGGGTGGTGCGCAGGTAGCCCATGCCGCCGTGCACCTGCACCGCCCGGTCGACGGCGCGGCCGACCATCTCGGTGCAGAACAGCTTCGCCGACGACGGCCCCACCGAGGTGTCCTCGCCGGAGTCGTAGCGCGCCGCGACGTCCAGCACGAGGCTGCGGCCGGCCAGCAGCTCGGCGTGCATGTCGGCGAGCATCGCCTGCACCAGCTGGAACCGGCCGATCGGCGCCCCGCCCTGCTTCGCCGACGCGGCGTGGGCCACCGACTCGTCGAGCACGCGCTGGGCCATGCCGACGCAGAGGGCGGCGATGTGCAGCCGGCCGCGGGAGAGCACGGTGAGCGCCTTGGCGTAGCCGCGCCCCTCCTCCCCGATCAGCGCCTCGGCCGGCACGTGCACGTCGTCGAAGAACACCTCGGCGGTCCAGGCGCCGGCCTGGCCCATCTTCCGGTCCTTGGGGCCGACGGTGACCCCGGGCGACGCGGCGTCGACGACGAAGGACGAGATGCCGCGGCCGCCCTTCTCCTCGGGGTTCGTGCGCGCGAACACCATGAAGACGTCGGCGATCGGCGCGTTGGTGATGTAGCGCTTCGACCCGTTGACCACCCAGCCGTCGCCCTCGCGCCGGGCGGTGGTGCGCAGCCCGGCCGGGTCGGAGCCGGCCTCGGCCTCGGTGAGGGCGAAGGAGCCGATGAGCTCGCCGGCGGCCAGCCGGGGCAGGTAGGCCTTCTTCTGCTCCTCGCTGCCGAACCGGGCGATCACCTGGCCGGCGATGCCGTTGTTGGTGCCGAACAGCGAGCGGAACGCCGGGGTGGTGTAGCCGAACTCGAAGGCCAGCTGCACGTCCTCGGACATCGTCACGCCGAGCCCGCCGTGCTCCTCGGGCAGCGCGTAGCCGAACAGGCCCATGTCGGCGGCCTTGGCGCGCAGGTCGTCGGGGATGCGGTCGTCGTCCTCGATCTGCTCCTCGCGCGGGACGACCTCCTCCCGCACCAGCTGGCGCACGGCGTCCCGGATCTGGCGGAAGTCCTCGGCGTCCACGCGCTCATGGTGCCGGGTGTCCGACCCGGCCACCGACGCGGGCCGAGCCGGGATCTTGGCGACATGTTCTAAACACAACGGAGTCAAGTCATAACTTTCTGTTGTGCTCGAACGGGTGAACCGCCTAGGCTCGGAAGCGGCTGCAACGACCGGCCCCCTACGGTCCGACCGCCCCGGAGACCCTGTGCCACTGCTCAACGTCGCCCTCGTCCCCGCTCCCGACCAGGTCGTCGTCCGCCTCACCGGCGACGCCGACCTCTCCACCGTCCCGCTGCTCACCGACGCGCTCACCCAGGCCGCGGGCCTGGGCACCACCCACCTCGTGGTCGACGTCGCCTCGGCCCGCTTCTGGGACAGCTCCGCGCTGCGGACGCTGGCGTCCATCAGCGGCGAGCTGAGGACCGCCGGCCGCTCGTGCCGGATCGTCGGCGCCGGCGCGGCCACCCGCCGGCTGGTCCGGGCGGCCGACCTCGGCGACAGCCTCGACCTCGACGGCCTCGTCGTCGAGCGCGCCACCCCCGACCCGGTGGCCGCCGGTGCGGGCACGCCCCGCCGGCCGGCCGGCCTGCGCGCCCGCCCGGCGGTCCGCCCCGCGCGGACCGCGGGCAGCGCCATCCCGCTGCACCGCTGGCGCTGAGCGCCCCTCCTACCTGCGCCGATCGGGGGCGGGGCGGGTAGGAAGGGCGCATGGGCGAGGTCGTGGTGCTGCGGCACGGGCAGACGGAGTGGAGCCGGAGCGGTCAGCACACCGGGGTCACCGACCTGCCGCTGCTGCCGGAGGGCGAGGAGCGGGCCCGCGCCCTGCGCGAGGCGCTGAGCGGGCGCACCTTCACCGCGGTGTGGGTCAGCCCCCGGCAGCGCGCCCGGCGGACCGCCGAGCTGGCCGGGCTGGCGGAGACGGCGGTCGACGACGACCTCGTCGAGATGGACTACGGCGGCTACGAGGGCCGGACGACGGCCGAGATCAGCGACGAGCTCGGCCGGGAGTGGTCGGTGTGGCGCGACCCCGTCGTCCCCGGGGCGACGCCGGGCGAGACGCTCGAGCAGGTGGCGGCGCGGGTCGACCGCATGCTCGACCGGCTCCGGCCGAGGCTGGACGACGGCGACGTCGCGCTGGTGGCGCACGGCCACGTGCTGCGCGTGCTCACCGCCCGATGGCTGGGGCTGGCGCCCGAGGCCGGCGCGCTGTTCGCGCTGCCGGCCGGGTCGTTCGGGGTGCTCGGGCACGAGCACGCCCGACCGGCGCTCACCGGCTGGGGACTGCGCTGACCGGCTGCCAGCCGTTGACCGGCTCCTCCACGGCGGCGCGCGGCCGCGACGGGCGGCCGAACAGCCAGCCCTGACCCAGGTCGGCGCCGAGCGCGGCCACCTCCCGGGCGATCCGCTCGCTCTCGACGCCCTCGGCGACGACGAGCGCGCCGAACCCGTGCGCCTGCTCGACGACGTCGCGGATCGTGGCGCAGGCGCGCTCGTCGGGCAGCTGCCGGACCAGCGCCTTGTCCAGCTTCACGACGTCCGGGCGGACGGCGGAGAGCAGCGCGCGGCTGGACCACCCCGCGCCGACCTCGGCCAGGGCGACCCGGAACCCGACCGCGCGGACGTGCTCGAGCACCTGGTCGAGGTGCCCCTGGTCGGCGAGGGCGTCGGGCTCGGCGACCTCCAGGACCAGCTGCCGGGGCGCGAGGCCGGCGTCGTGCGCGGCCCGCTCGGTGCTGGCCAGGCACACCTGCGCCCGGAAGATCGCCCGCGGCGAGGTGTTGACGAACAGGTCGGCCTCGCCGAGCCAGCCCGCGGCGCCGGCGACGGCGGCCTCGCGACCGATGCGGTCGAGCCGGTGCAGCCAGCCCGCCGAGCCGGCGACGAAGAACAGGTCGCCGCCGGGCACCTCCCGGCCGTCGACCAGGCCGCGCAGCAGGGCCTCGTGGCCCACCTTGGACCGGTCGGCCAGCGAGACGACCGGCTGGTAGACCGACCAGAACTCGGCCTCGGCGAGGACGCCGATCTCGACGGTGATCCCGCGGCGGGCGAGCTCGACGGCGAGGGTCGGCGCGTTGAGCAGCGCGGTGGTGAAGGCGACGTCGTCCTCCGGCGGGTCGGTGACCACCCGGACGGCGCGGGTCTCGGCGTCGGTCAGCTCGTGGGCGAGCCGGGCGAAGAGCCGGTCGAGCCAGCGGCCGCCGCGCTCGTCGACGACGTCCAGCACGCGGGGCGAGGCCTCGACGGACAGGCCCATCGTCCGCGCCGTCCGCGCGATGGCCGGCAGGACGTGGCTGATGGGGGTGGCCAGGAGCGCCCGGGTCGCACGCCCGGGCACCTCCCACCGCTGGGATCGCTGCGTGCCCACCGCCCGAGGATGACCGACCGACGGGCCCCTCCCGCACAGGCGCGCGGTACGGCAGGATCAGTTCCGACCCGTGAAAGTCTCAACGAACGGGCCGGAGCACTGGCATTCCTGACTTTAGTGTCTAAAGTCTGCGGCATGGCCGCACTCACGACCCTCGAACCCCCTCGGAGCAGCCGGGGCGGGCGCCCCCGCGACCCCAGCCGGGACGGCGTCATCCGGGCCGCGATCCTGCGGCTGCTCGCCGACGTCGGCTACGGGGCGCTGACCATGGACGCCGTGGCCGCCGAGGCCGGCGTGGGCAAGGCGACGATCTACCGCCGCTGGCGCACCAAGCAGGACCTCGTGGTCGACACCATCGCCGACCTCAACCGGGAGGAGGCGACCGCGCCCGACACCGGGTCGCTGGAGGAGGACCTCCGGACCCTGCTGCGGCGGCTCGTCACGGTGATCAACGGGCCGGTGGGCGCGGCCACCCTGTCCCTGCTCTCCACGGTGCCGCACCAGCCGGCGCTGGCCGAGGCCTTCCGCAGCGGTCCGCTGGGCGTCTGGCGGGCCGCCTTCGACGAGGTGTGGCAGCGGGCCGAGGAGCGCGGCGAGCTCCAGCCCGGCGTGAGCGGCAGCCTCTCGGCCGAGATGACCAGCGCGCTGCTGGTGCAGCGGTGGCTGCTCACCGGCGAGCCGGTGGACGACGCCTACGCCGACGACGTGCTCGAGACGGTGGTCCTGCCGCTGCTCAAGCGGGGCTGACCCTCACCACCCCAGGCTGGTCGGCCCACCCTTGAACGGGCCGACCACCTCGTCGGTGACCCACCCGCCGCAGAAGTCGCCCGGCTGCGGCCGGACGACCTCGCCGTCGACGAGGGCGCGGTCGACCTTCCCCGGGTAGAAGGCGACGGCGCCGCGCAGGTGCTCGTAGCCGGCGGTCGGCTGCTCGTAGGACCAGGCCGCCGCCGGGACGCGCCGGCCGCCGACGACGGCGTCCCAGTAGGTGGCCGCGCCCTTCCACTCGCACCACGAGCCGCCCGCGGCGCGCTCCAGCACGCCGTCGGCGACGTCCTCGCGGGGGACGTAGTAGACCGGCGGGTGGCTGGTCTCGCAGACGCGGACCGCCCGGGTGGTGTCGGCCACGACGCGGCCGCCGAGCTCCACGACCACCCGCCGCGGGGTGACCTCGGCCGAGGGCGGGCGCGGGTAGTCCCAGACCGACTCCTGGCCGGGACCGACGGGATCCGGGCGCGGGGCTCTCACACCCCGGCCTTCGGCTTCAGTCGTGGTTGCGGATGCGCCGGACCACGGCGACGGTCAGCAGCAGGCCCACCGCGCCGACGGCGGCCATGCCCACCGGGGTGGCCAGGAACGACTGCACCGCGGCCTGCCCCTTGGCCCTCAGCCGCGTGGGGCTGCTCCGGTGGACCAGCTGGTCCAGGGTGGCCGCGAGCGACTCGCGGGCGGCGTCGATCTCCAGCTGGATCTGTCGAGGGTCGCGAGGCACGGCGACAGCCTGCCAGACCGCGCCCGGCGCAGCGCGTCCGCGTGGTCACGGCGCACCCGTCCGGGCGACTCCTAGACTTCGGGGCCTGCGCGGGAGTGGTGTAACGGCAGCCACGCCAGACTTAGGATCTGGTGCCTTCGGGCGTGGGGGTTCGACTCCCCCCTCCCGCACGACAGCAACCGATCCGGCAGCCGCCCGCGTGGTCGGGGGCGGAGGCGGCCCCGCTGCCCGTGGTCTCGAGCAGCGGGGCCTGACCGCGGTGGTCCCCCGGGAGACCAGCGCGGCTGCTCGAGGGGTGCCCGCGACGAGGCCGGTGCGCTTCAGCGCTCCCGCTGCTCGCGGAGCTCGCCGGTGCGGACCAGGTGTTCGGCCACGTCGCGGACCTTGGTGTTCGTGGTCATCGACGCGTGCGCCAGGAGCTGGAACGCCTGGTCGGCAGTGATCTTGTGCCGCTCCATCAGGATGCCTTTGGCCTGGTCGATCACGGCGCGGGAGTCCAGGGCCGCCTGCAGGTTCCCGACCATGATGCGGGCGCTCTCGTACTCCTGCATGTTGCCGATCGCCACCGAGGCGTAGGGCGCGAAGCCGATCGCCGCCGCCCGGCTGTCGTCGTCGAAGGCATCCACCTCGCGCGCGTAGATGTCGAGCGCGCCCGACGAGCCCTCGTCGTTGATGATCAGCGGCACCGACAGCGAGCTGAAGTTGCCCGCTCCCCGCGGGGACGAGAGGAAGACGGACGCCTCCGAGTTGCCGGGCATCACCGACTTGGCCGTGTCGGCCACCGCTTGCAGCAGCGACTCCATGGACAGCTCGCGCAGCGCCAGGCGGCCCAGTCGCTCCAGGGCCTCTCCGGCTCCCCCGGCGGACGACGGATTCCTGCTGGGCATGGACGCGCGCTCCGGTCGGTCGTCGCGCCGGGGCTCCCGCCTCGGCGGCGGGGCCCCGCGTGGGGGCCCCGCACTGGTAGCGCCCGCTTCGTCGGCGCGGCACCGACGCGGCTTCTGCACGTCCGGGTCGGACGCTACGCCTCGTGCGGCCGGGCCGTTCCGCTGACCCCGGCCGCGCGACCTCCGGCCCGGGCCGCGCGCCGGTTATCCCTGCCGCGGTCCCGGCACGGCCAGCGGCGGGATGTTCTGGTTGAGGCGGAACAGGTTGTCCGGGTCGTAGCGGCGCTTGAGCGTCGCCAGCCGGGTGTAGTTGGCGCCGTAGTTCTCCGGCACCCGGTCCTGCTCGTCGCCCGAGGCGAAGTTGGTGTAACCGCCGGGCTGCGACTGCGGGCCGATGGCGGCGAAGTAGTCCCGGACCCACGCGATGCCGCGCTCGTTGTCGGCCGGCTCCGGCCACATGCCGGCCATGTTGGCGACGTACCGCGCGTCGCGGTGCCCGAAGGCCGTCGCGTCCGGTGCGACCTCCTGCACGGCACCGGTCAGCGGGTACATGTGCATCGCGCAGGTCACGGCCGGCATGCGCGCCCCGTGCTCCATGTGGGCGGCGATCGCCTCGTCGGTCAGGTCGGTGAGGAACGCGGCCTTCCAGTAGTGCTGCAGCCCCGGCGGCAGCAGCGGGTCGAACAGCGCGTTGAGCGCCGGGTACGGCATCGGACCGACCATCTCGGCCGCAGGCCGCGCCACCTGGCGGAACCGGTCGAGGTACCGCTCCCCCGCCGCCGGCTCACCGGTCCAGCAGGAGATGACGACCGCGAACGGGTCGCCGACCCGGTCCTCGGGGATGAACGGCAGCGGCGCCGCCAGGTGCATCGCCGGGTAGCCGCCGTACTCCCGGGGCGCCCCCGCCAGCTCGTCGTCGAAGAACCGGAAGATCGCCGGGCCGTCGGCCAGCTCGAAGAACATGATGCCGACCAGGACGTTCTCCGGGATCGGGTGCACCCGGTAGGTGAACTCGGTGACGACGCCGAAGTTGCCGCCCCCGCCGCGCAGCGCCCAGAAGAGGTCCGGCTCCTCCTCCTCGCTGGCGGTCACCTGCTCACCGGCCGCGGTCACGACGCGGGCGGAGAGCAGGTTGTCGCAGGACAGTCCGTGGGCGCGGGACAGGTAGCCGACCCCGCCGCCGAGCGTCAGCCCCCCGATGCCCGTGGTGGACAGGATGCCGCCGGTCGTGGCCAGACCCGCCTCGGCCGCGGCGTCGTTGAACCCGCCCCACGTCGTCCCACCGCCGGCCGTCGCGGTCCGCGCGCCGGCGTCGACCGCCACCGTCCGCATCGGGGAGAGGTCGGCGACCAGCGCGCCGTCGGCCGTGCCGTACCCGGGCACGCTGTGGCTGCCGCCGCGGACCGCCAGCAGCATGCCCAGCTCGGCCGCCTCGCGGACGACGGCGGCGACGTCGTCGGCGGACGCGCACCGCACGATCGCGGCCGGGCGCGCGTCGATCATGCCGTTGTAGACCCTGCGGGCCTGCTCGTACTCCTCGTCTCGGGGGAGGACCACCCGTCCGGTGACGCGACCGGCCAGCGACTCCAGCGCCTGCGCCTGTGCCTGTGTCATGACTGCTCCTCGGGGGCGGACGGGCCGCACGCCCTCGGGCTCGGGGGCGCGAGACCGGAAGAAGCGCCCACCGTAGGAGCGGCCCCGGGGACCCGCACACGGCCGAAGGTCCCCGTCCGCGCGGTCAGCCGCCGACGTACTCCGCGAGGTGCCGGCCGGTCAGGGTCGAGCGGGCGGCGACCAGGTCGGCCGGCGTCCCCTCGAAGACGATCCGCCCGCCGTCGTGACCGGCGCCGGGCCCGAGGTCGATGATCCAGTCGGCGTGCGCCATGACCGCCTGGTGGTGCTCGATGACCAGCACCGACTTGCCCGAGTCGACCAGCCGGTCGAGCAGGCCGAGCAGGTTCTGCACGTCGGCCAGGTGCAGGCCGGTGGTCGGCTCGTCGAGGACGTAGACGCCGCCCTTCTCGGCCATGCGGGTGGCCAGCTTGAGCCGCTGCCGCTCGCCGCCGGACAGCGTGGTGAGCGGCTGGCCGATCGACAGGTAGCCGAGCCCGACGTCGGCGAGCCGCTCGAGGATCGCGTGCGCGGCCGGCGTCTTCGCCTCGCCGTCGCCGAAGAACTCCTCCGCCTCGGTCACCGACATGGCCAGGACCTCGGCGATGTTCCGGCCGCCGAGCGTGTACTCCAGCACCGACGCCTGGAACCGCCTGCCCTCGCAGTCCTCGCAGGGCGACTCGACGGTGGCCATGACGCCGAGCTCGGTGTAGATGACGCCGGCGCCGTTGCAGGTCGGGCAGGCGCCCTCGGAGTTCGAGCTGAAGAGCGCCGGCTTCACGCTATTGGCCTTCGCGAACGCCTTGCGGATCGGCTCCAGGAGACCGGTGTAGGTGGCCGGGTTGCTCCGCCGCGACCCCTTGATCGCGCCCTGGTCGACCGTCACGACGCCGTCCCGGCCGGCCACCGAGCCCTGCACCAGGGAGCTCTTGCCCGAGCCGGCCACGCCGGTGAGCACCACGAGCACGCCGAGCGGGATGTCGACGTCGACGTCCTGCAGGTTGTGCGTGCTCGCGCCGCGCACCTCGAGCGCCCCGGACGGCGTGCGCACCGACGGCTTGAGCGCCGCCCGGTCGTCCAGGTGCCGGCCGGTGAGGGTGCCGCTGGCCCGCAGCCCGTCGACGGTTCCCTCGAAGACGACCTCGCCGCCCCCGGTGCCCGCGCCCGGGCCGAGGTCGACCACGTGGTCGGCGATCGTGATGGTCTCCGGCTTGTGCTCGACGACGAGCACGGTGTTGCCCTTGTCCCGCAGCTGCAGCAGCAGGTCGTTCATGCGCTGGATGTCGTGCGGGTGCAGGCCGATCGTCGGCTCGTCGAAGACGTAGGTGACGTCGGTGAGCGACGAGCCGAGGTGGCGGATCATCTTGGTGCGCTGGGCCTCGCCCCCGGACAGCGTCCCTGCCGGCCGGTCGAGCGACAGGTAGCCGAGCCCGATCTTCGTGAAGGAGTCGAGCAGGTGCCGCAGGCCGGCCAGCAGCGGGGCCACGGACGGCTCGTCGAGCGCGCGGACCCAGCCGGCGAGGTCGCTGATCTGCATCGAGCAGAGGTCGGCGATGTTCTTCCCCCCGATCGTCGACGACCGGGCCTCCCGGGTGAGCCGCGTCCCGTCGCAGTCGGGGCAGGTCTGGAACGTGATCACCCGCTCGACGAACCGCCGGACGTGCGGCTGCAGCGCGTCGACGTCCTTGGACAGCATCGACTTCTGGATCTTCGGGATCACGCCCTCGTAGGTCAGGTTGATCCCCTCGACCTTGATCTTGGTCGGCTCCTTGTACAGGAGGTCGTCCAGCTCCTTCTTCGTGTACTTCCCGATCGGCTTGTCCAGGTCCAGGCCGATCCCCTGGAAGAGGCGGCCGTACCACCCGTCCATGCTGTAGCCGGGGGCGGTCAGGCCGCCCTCGTTCAGCGACCTGGTCTCGTCGTACAGCGCCGTCAGGTCGAAGTCCGAGACCGAGCCCATGCCCTCGCAGCGGGGGCACATGCCGCCGAGGTAGACCACGTCGCGCACGACGCTCTTCTCGACCCGCCCGCCGGACTTCTCCGTGCTCAGCACCCCGCTCGCCTTGCGGGTCGGGACGTTGAACGAGAACGCGGTGGGCGGACCGATGTGCGGCGTGCCGAGCCGGCTGAAGAGGATGCGCAGCATCGCGTTGGCGTCGGTGGCGGTGCCGACGGTGGAGCGGGGGTTGGCGCCCATCCGCTCCTGGTCGACGAGGATCGCCGTCGTCAGGCCTTCGAGGAGGTCGACCTCCGGCCGCGACAGCGTCGGCATGAACCCCTGCACGAAGGCGCTGTAGGTCTCGTTGATCAGCCGCTGCGACTCCGCGGCGATCGTGTCGAAGACGAGCGAGCTCTTGCCCGACCCGGAGACGCCGGTGAACACGGTCAGCCGCCGCTTCGGGATCTCGATGCTGACGTCCTTGAGGTTGTTCTCGCGGGCGCCGTGCACGCGGATCAGGTCGTGGCTGTCGGCGGGGTGCGCGGCCGTCTGCGGATCCGCGCTGGTGAGCGTGCTCATCGTGTCTCCATCCGTCGGGCGGGGTCGATCATGACGTACGGGTCAGACGAGCCAGGCGCCGTCGCGCATCAGGGTGCGGCCGGGGATCTCGTCCGCCTCCCGCCAGGCCTGCAGCCGCACCGGCCGCAGCACCAGGAACACGTAGCCCGCGCTGCGGCGCGGGTCCCAGTCGGCCTGCCCGACGTAGGCGGCGCCCAGCGCCTCGTCGGCGGCGACGTCGGCGGTCCGCTCGAGGACGGCGTCGACCACCACCACGTCGCGGGTCGGCCCGACGGCGAGGCGGGCGGTCCCGGACGCGGTCAGGTTGCGAGCGGTGACCGAGCTCGCCTCGACCGCGATCACCACGCGCTGGTCCGTCCAGGCCAGCGAGAGCGGCACGAGGTGCGGCTCCCCGGCCGGCGACGCCGTGGCGACCCACACGTCGATCGCGGGGGTGGTCAGCAACGCCAGCGCATCGGCCTTGCGGGTCGCGCGGTCTCGGGGCTCGGGCACGGCGGTCACGCTAGGCACGGCGCGCGTTCCGGGTCTTCTCGATTCCTGACCGGTTCCGATCCACGCACGTCCGGACCGGTCCGCGGCCCGGGACTCATCGGTCCCCGGTCAGTCCAGGACGGCGCGCAGTTCCAGCTCGGTCGAGGGGTGGTCCGGGTCGTCGTCGTCCACGACCGCCAGCAGGTGCACCGCGCCGCCGCCCACCTCGCGCAGCGCCAGTCCCTCCACCTTGTGCACGTGGCCGTCCACCTCGGGGATCGGCGCGACCGCGACGACGTCCTCGTCGTCGACCAGCACGAGCGCGGTGGCGACGACGGGACCGTCGTCGACGGCGTTGGGGGTGTCCTCGGCGGCCGCGCTCAGCAGCACGCGCCCGTCGGGCAGCGCCACGGCGTCGGTGACCGCCAGACCCACTCCCTCCGCCTCGCCGAGGTCGTAGGACCGTCGGCCGGCGAGCTCGACCGCCGCGGGGTCGGCCCGGCCCAGGACCGCCGCGACCAGCGCGTCGAGCGGGACGTCGACGCTGCACGAGGGCACGCCGGCGGCCAGGTTGCCGCGCTGGAACCAGCGCACCGCGTCCCCGTGCCGGCTGGCGCCCTCCAGGTTGAGCTGGTCCTCGGGCACGCCGAGGAGCTGCCCGGCCCGCCGGTAGAGGGGGGCCAGGTCGGCGACCCGCACCTCGGGGCCGTCGTCGACGAGCCGGACCAGCACACCGCGGGTGCGCCGGTCCGACGAGCCCGACCCGAGCAGCAGGACCGCCGGTGCGCCGTCCACCTCGGCCGGGCAGGCGACCTCGAGGTCGGGCTTGAGGTGCTTGGTCCCCGCCGCCTCGCTGAACACGTCGTGCCCCTCGACCGGCGGGAACACCCGCACGGCGGTGGTGCCGCCGGGGCGACGCCAGGCCGCGGCCGTGGCGTCGTCCTGGACGACCAGCCAGCCGTCGCCGAGCGGCGCGATCCCCGAGGCCGCCCGCACCGGCGACCCGTCGTCGAACCACAGCGCCCGGACGGCGTCCACGACAACCCGCACAGGAGGACTGTGCCCGGGCGCGGCGGGTTCTAGGCCAGGGCGTCCAGTCGGACCATCTCGTCGTCCGACAGGCTCAGGCCGGCCGCACCCATGTTCTCGGTGAGGTGCTCGACCGACTTCGTGCCCGGGATGGGCAGCACGACCGGCGACTTCCGGAGCAGCCACGCGAGCGCGACCTGTGCCGGGGTGGCGTCGAGCTCGCGGGCGACGGCGGCCACCGGGCTGTCCGGCGCGGCCAGGTCGCCGGTCGCGATCGGGAACCACGGGATGAACGCGATGCCCTCGCCGGTGCAGTGGTCGAGGACGTCCTGCGACTTCCGGTAGGTCAGGTTGTAGAGGTTCTGCACGCTGACGACGTCGACGATCTGCCGTGCCGCCTCGATCTGCTCCACCGACACCTCGGAGAGGCCGATGTGGCGCACCTTGCCCTCGTCCTGCAGCGCCTTGAACGCACCGAGCTGGTCGGCGAGCGGGAACGCCGGGTCGATGCGGTGCAGCTGGAGCAGGTCGATCCGGTCGACCTGCAGGTACCGAAGCGAGAGCTCGACCTGCTGCCGGAGGTAGGCGGGGTGGCCGACGACGGTCCACTCCCCCGGTCCGGTGCGGGCGAAGCCGGCCTTGGTCGCGATGACCAGGTCCTCCGGGTAGGGGTGCAGGGCCTCGGCGATGATCTGCTCGCTGACCGCCGGGCCGTACGAGTCGGCGGTGTCGATGAAGTCGACGCCCTGCTCGACGGCGGCGCGGACCACGCGGACGGCGGCGTCCCGGTCGGTCGGCTCGCCCCAGACACCCGGGCCGGGCAGCTGCATGGCGCCGTAGCCGAGGCGGTGGACGGGGAGGTCCCCGCCGACGAGGAACGTGTCGGACACTGCGGATACGGTCATGCCGGGCGCAGCATGCCCGGTGCCCACGATGTTCCCGGCGCTGCAGAATCGGCCTCTGACCAGCACATCTCCCCGTCCACAACGGTTGCCACGGCGACTCGTTCGAACGTATGATCGAACATGTGGACGCACCCGCTCCCGGCCCGCAGACCGGCCTCGCCGAGGGCCCGCTCGGCGACGCGCAGCGGGCCGACCGGGAGATCGCCCGGTGGACGGCCCGGCGGGCGCGCGCCCTGGCGGCGTACGCGGACTCGATGCCGGCGACCGCCGATCGCGCGCAGGGTGAGCCGGGGGCGATGAGCGCGGACCGGTGGGCCCGCCGGCCGGAGGTCCTGAGGCCGGTCTCGGAGTGGGCGGCGCAGGAGGCGTCGATCGGGCTGACGCGGTCGCAGCAGTCGGCCGAGGAGCTGATCGAGCAGGGGTGCACGCTCCAGCTGCGGCTGCCGGGCACGCTGGCCGCCCTCGAGTCGGGGCTGCTCACGCCCGACCACCTGTGGCCGCTGCTGCAGCACGTCGCACCGGTCGCCGACGACCGGCTGCGCGGGGAGGTCGAGGACGAACTGCTCGGCTGGGTCGCCGAGCGGGCCGTGCGGCGGACGATCACCACGCCGCCCCAGCTGCGCGACCGGGCGCTGCGGGAGGTGGAGCGCCGGGACGCCCGCTCCGGGGCGCAGCGGGCCGTGGCGGCGGCGCGCCGGCACGGCGTCCACCGGCAGTCGGGGCGCGACGACGACGGCTCGGCCTGGCTCGCGGTCGGCGGTACCCGAGCGGAGATCGAGGCGCTGTTCGCGGCCCTGGGCGCCTGCGCCGCCCCCCTGCCGGGTGACCCCGACGACACGCGCGGGCGGCCGCGCGAGATGTTCGACTGCCTGCTCCACCCCGTACGGCGGCCGGGGGAGTCCGAGCTCCCGCCGGTCCAGGTGGTGCTGACCGTCCTCGCGCAGCTGCAGACCCTGCTCGGCGGGGACCAGCCCGGCGAGGTCGACGGCCAGGTGGCCTCCGCCGAGGAGATCCGGCAGCTGCTGATCGCGCTGACCGGGTCGGAGCTGGGTGCCGCGGCCCTCGCGGAGCTCCGGCCGGCCGCCGTGACCGACCGGGTGGACGAGCAGTTCCTGGACGACCCCGGTTGGGAGCCGTGGGAGTACACCCCCGAGATGCGGGCGGCGCTGGCCGAGTGGGAGGACGGCTGGGACCGGCGGTGCGCGGCCGGGGCGTTCGACGACCCCGCTCCGGCGCCGGCTCCGGCGCGGCCGGTGACCCTCGACGACTTCGACCCCGAGTTCGACCGGCTGATGCGCGACCTGGACGACCGCTGGTGGGCCGAGCTGGAGGCCCGGCTGGCGAGCGACCCCGACGTCGGGGACGAGCCCGTGCCCGACGAGCCGGCGACGTCGTCGCCGGGGGACCGGTGGTGGGCCGACGCCGATCGCGCGGTGGACGACGCCTCGGTGGCGGTGCTGGCCGCGACGCGGGCGATCGGGCACGCCGAGCGGGTGGTCGACACGGCCGAGCGCGCCGATGCCGCCGACGAGGCCGCGCGACGGGCCGGCCCGGCCGGTCGGGTCGACGCCGCCACCGATGCGCTCGCCGCGCCCCGCGCCGCCGCCGACATCGATCGGGAGGCGCTGGCGGACCTGCTGCACCGCTCCGCCGGCGGCGGACTGGCCGAGCGACCACGCATCGCGCTGGTCGACGCGCTGACCGGTGCCTTCGTCGGGCTGACCGACCTGCCCGGGCTGCGCCGGGTCGCGCACTGCGGCCGCCCGGCCTGCCGGCGACGCCCCGACCGGTGCGACCACGACCTCACCGACCGGCACGGCCCGGGCCCGCCACCGCCGACGGACGGCTACCGGCCAGGGCCGAGCTCGACCGGTACCTGCGGCACCGCGACCGGCGCTGCCGCTTCCCCGGCTGCCGCCGCCCGGTGCGCAGCGGCGAGCTCGACCACCACGTGCCGTACCCGCTGGGCCCGACGTCGGCGGACGACCTGGCCGGCTACTGCACCGGCGATCACCGGCTCGAGCACCAGGCACCTGGGTTCACGCACGACCTGGCCGCCGACGGCACCGTCACCGTCACCACGCCCAGCGGCCTCACGGCGACGACCGAGCCGCCGCCCTTCTAGGAACCGACGAGCGCCCGGTTGAGGACGGCGATCAGCTCCGTGCGGGTGACGATGCCGGCCAGCCGGCCCTCGGCGTCGACCACCGGCAGGTGCCGCAGCCCGCTGTCGCTCATCAGCGCCACCAGCCGGGCGACCGGGGTGTCCACGCCGACCGTCGTCACCGGGCTGCTCATCACCTTGGACACCGGGTCCAGGTCGACCACGTCCAGGTTGAACAGGTCGTAGACGGTCACGATCCCGACGACCCGCTGCTCCTCGTCGACGACCGGCAGCGCCTTCACGTGGTGCTGGTTCATGAGCATGCGCGCGCGGTACAGCGACTCCTCCGCGCGCACCGTCTGCACGTCGCGGGCCATCAGCGTGCCCACCCGCAGCGAGCCGAGCCGGCGGTCCAGCGCCTGCGCCTCCGCCTCCCGCACCAGGGCCAGCACGTCACCGGGCAGCACGTCGAGGCCGCGGTCGAGGCGGGCCATCGCCTCGCGGATGTCCTCGGTCCGCACGCCGATCCGCTCGCTGGGCGCGGCGTCGGCGCCCACCTTGGGCGCCGGCGGCTCGGGCACGTGCGGGTAGGGCCGGCCGGTCAGGTTGTTCACCAGCGCGCCGACGACCAGCAGCACCACCGTGTTGACCCCGACCGGCCAGACGGCGAACGCGTACCCCTGCTCGGCCACCGCCGACGTCCCCACCGCGGCGAACAGCGCGCAGGCGCCGCCCGGCGGGTGCACGCAGCGCAGCAGCATCATGACCGCGATCGCGGCCCCGACGGCCAGCGCCGCCGCCAGCGTGACGTCGTCGAACACCCGCCCGGCCGTGACGCCGATGAGGGTCGACACGACGTTGCCGACCAGCAGCGACCACGGCTGGGCCAGCGGGCTGGCCGGCGCGGCGAACAGCAGGACGGCGGTGGCGCCCATCGGCGCCACGATGAACGGCAGCATCGCCGGCCCGCCGGGGACCGTCTGCGCGGCGAGCGCGGCGAGGGCGATCCCGACGAAGGCGCCCAGGCCGCCGCGCAGGTAGTCGATCCGCCGGTAGCCCAGCGGCCCCGGCCGCAGGGACGTCCGCCAGGCCCGCAGGTCCGCGTGCACCCTCGCTCCTCTCACCGGCCCCGTCGCCGCCCGGGGAGAGTACGTGGCGGATGCCGTCAGACGAGGGCGCCCGCCCGCGCGGCGTCGTACCAGGCGTCCAGCGCCTCTGCCGGCAGCGGGCGGCAGAGCAGGTAGCCCTGGGCCTGGTCGCAGCCGACGTCGCGCAGCTGCTCCCAGGTGGCCTCGTCCTCCACGCCCTCGGCGACCGTGGTCAGGCCCAGGTTGTGGCCCAGCTCGACGACCGACCGCACGATGAGCGCGTCGCTGGCATCGGCGGCCATGTGGGAGACGAAGGACCGGTCGATCTTCAGCTGGTGCACCGGCAGGTCCTTGAGGTGCGCCAGCGACGTGTAGCCGGCGCCGAAGTCGTCGATCGACAGCGTGATCCCCGCGTCGGCCAGGCGGCCGAGGACGAGCCGCGCCCGGACCGGGTCGGCCATGATCGCGCTCTCGGTCACCTCGAGCTCGAGGTGGGCCGCGGGCACGTCGTGGTCGCGCAGCAGGGCGAGCACGTCGTCGACGAACCGGTCGTCGAGCAGGTTGCGCGGCGAGATGTTCACCGCGACCCGCAGGTCACGCCCGTCGGCGCGCCAGCGGGCGCACTGCGAGAGGGCCGTGTCGAGCACGTGCCGGGTCAGCGGGTGGATCAGCGGGGTCTTCTCCGCCAGCGGCACGAACTGGCACGGCGCGATCGTCCCGCGCACCGGGTGCTGCCACCGGAGGAGCGCCTCGACGCCGCGCACCGTCCCGGACAGGTCGACCTTGGGCTGGTAGTGCAGCACCAGCTCGCCGGCGTCGATGGCCCGGCGCAGCTCGCCGATCAGGCCCAGCCGCTCGGGGCTGTGGTCGTCCAGCCGCGGGTCGAACACGCAGGTCCCGAGGCCGCGGTCCTTGGCCGCGTACATGGCGATGTCGGCGTTGCGCAGCAGCGACTCCACGTCCGCGCCGTCGGTACCGGACAACGCTATGCCGATGCTGGCGTCGACGTCGAGCATGACGCCGTCGGCCGCGATGCTGGCCTCCATGGCCGCGAGCGCCCGGTCGGCCAGCTCCTGCGCCGCGTCCACCGAGTCGACGTCCGGGAGCAGGATCGCGAACTCGTCACCACCGAGGCGGGCGACGGTGTCCGTGCCCCGGACCGCGGTCCGCAGCCGACCGGCCACGGCCTCGAGCACCAGGTCGCCGTACGCGTGGCCCAGCGTGTCGTTGATCTCCTTGAAGCGGTCCAGGTCGATCAGCATGAGCGCCACCGTGCCGCCGGTCCGCCGCGCGACGCCGAGCGCCCGCTCCGCGCGCTGCCGCAGCAGGGTGCGGTTGGGCAGCCCGGTGAGCGCGTCGTGCAGCGCCTGGCGCCGGTTCTCCTCGGCCCGCGAGGCGGCCTCGCGGCGGCTGCGGGTGAGCACCCTCGTGCACCACGCGACCAGCAGCAGGCCCGCGCCGAACACGACCGGGGTGACCCACAGCAGCAGCTGCTGGTTGCTGCGCAGCCCGGCGATGGCCTCCTCGGCCTCGTGCCGGTGCCCCTGGATGTGGCCGGAGACGACGTCGGCGATCATGTCGTAGTACGGGTCGACGTGCTGCTCCTCGAACTGCGGCACGGCGTCGGGCGTGGTCCGCGCGACGACGACGAGCTCGGCGACCGCCGCCTCGTAGTCGTCCTGCAGCCGCATCCACGCCGCCGTCAGCTCCGGGGCGTCCCCGTGGGCGGTCACGCCGATCGAGCGCAGCGCCTCCCGGGTCGCCGCGACGGCGGCCGCGTACTCCGCCCGCACCGCGGGGTCCTCGGCGACGGCGAGCTGCTCGGCCAGCTCCTCCTGGGCGGCCAGGGACTCCTCGGCCTGGTCGGCCCACTCCGAGACGTCGACGCTGGTCTCCGCCTCGGCCGCGGCGGAGGCGTTGCTCACCGCCGCTCCCACGGAGAAGACGGTGAGCAGGGCGAGGACCGCCACCAGCCCCGCTGCGGCCATGTGGGCGGACAGCAGCCCCGGGCCTCGCGGTCGGTCGGCGGAGTCAGCAGCGAGCCGGCTCGTCATCGTCGGTCCCTCGGTCGGCGGCGCACCTGTGCGGCCGTGTGCCAGGGAGATCGGACCGATCCCGCTCCACCTCGACGCCGGGTCACCCCGAGGGGTGAGGAGGGTCAGCGCCCGGCGAGCGCCTCCGCGACGACCGGCACGAGGGCCTGGAACGCCTGGCCGCGGTGGCTGCGGGCGTCCTTCTCCGCCGGCGCCAGCTCGGCGGAGGTGACGTCGAGGCCCTCCGGCACGAACACCGGGTCGTAGCCGAAGCCGTTGGTGCCCCGCTTCTCGCGGATCACCCGCCCGCGCCACTGCCGCTCGAGCACGTGCTCGGCGCCGTCGGGCGTGACCAGGGCCGCCGCGCAGACGAACGCCGCCCCGCGCCGCTCGTCGGGCACGTCGCCGATCTGGGCGAGCAGCAGCGCGGTGTTCGCGTCGTCGTCCCCGTGCCGGCCGGACCAGCGGGCCGACAGGACCCCCGGCATCCCGTTGAGTGCGTCGACCGTGATGCCCGAGTCGTCGGCCACCGCGGGCAGGCCGGTGTACCGGACCGCCTCGCGCGCCTTGAGCAGCGCGTTGTCGGCGAACGTCGCGCCGGTCTCCGGCGCCTCGGGGTACTCGGGGACGTCGCGCAGGCCGACCACCTCGACCCCCGGGACGGCGTCGGCGAGCAGCCGCTGCAGCTCGGCGAGCTTGCCGGCGTTGCGCGTGGCGAGCAGCAGCTTCATCGCGCCAGCGCCGCCTGCTGGATCGCGGTCAGCTCGCCGCAGCCGGCGACCGCCAGGTCGAGCAGCGCGTCGAGGGCGGCCCGGTCGAAGACGGCGCCCTCGGCGGTCCCCTGCACCTCGACGAACCCGCCGTCCCCGGTGCAGACGACGTTCATGTCGGAACCGGCGCGCACGTCCTCCTCGTAGGCGAGGTCGAGGCGCGGCTCGCCGTCGATCACCCCGACGCTCACCGCGGCGACCGAGTTCACGATCGCCTTCTTCTTGGCGAGCTTCTTCCGCTCGTCGAGCCAGTTCACCGCGTCGGCCAGGGCGACCCAGGCCCCGGTGATGGCGGCGGTCCGGGTGCCGCCGTCGGCCTGCAGGACGTCGCAGTCGATCGCGATGCTGTTCTCGCCGAGGGCGCCGAGGTCGATCGCCGCGCGCAGCGAGCGGCCGATCAGCCGGCTGATCTCGTGGGTGCGCCCGCCGATCCGGCCCTTCACCGACTCGCGGTCGCTGCGGGTGTGGGTGGCGCGCGGCAGCATCGCGTACTCGGCGGTGACCCAGCCCAGGCCCGAGCCCTTGCGCCAGCGCGGCACGCCCTCGGTGACGCTCGCCGCGCACAGGACGCGGGTGCGGCCGAACTCGACGAGCACGGAGCCCTCGGCGTGGTCGAGCCAGTTGCGCGTGATGGTCACCGGGCGGAGCTGGTCGGCCGCGCGGCCGTCGGGGCGGGTCACGGGTCGCCAGCCTAACCGGGCAGGATCCGGGGGCATGAGGTCCGAGGTCCGCAGCGTCCGCACCGGGGGCGCCCCCGTCGTCGTCGACCTGACCGACGAGTGCGCCGACTTCGTGCGGCAGGAGGGCGACGGGCTGCTGCACGTCTTCGTCCCGCACGCGACCGCCGGGCTGGCGATCATCGAGACCGGCGCCGGCAGCGACGACGACCTGCTGGCCCAGCTCGACGAGCTGCTCCCCCGCGACGACCGCTGGCGGCACCGGCACGGGTCCCGGGGCCACGGCCGCGACCACGTGCTGCCGGCGTTCGTGCCGCCGCACGCCAGCGTCCCGGTGCTCGAGGGCCGGCTGATGCTCGGCACCTGGCAGCGCATCTGCCTGGTGGACACGAACGCGGACAACCACACCCGGCACGTCCGGTTCTCGTTCCTCGCCGGCTGACCGGCCGGCCGGGGATCCCGGTGTCGGACCGTCGTCCGCTCAGGGCAGGATGCCGGGCATGAGCTCGACCGAGGTCGCACCCGTCCGCCTGTCCCCCGGCGACCCGGCGCCGGACTTCACGCTGCCCGACGCCGACGGCACCCCCGTCTCCCTGTCGTCGTACCGCGGCCGCCGGGTGATCGTGTACTGCTACCCCGCCGCGCTGACGCCGGGCTGCACCACCCAGGCCGTCGACTTCACCGCCGCGGCCGGTGACCTGGCCGAGGCCGGGCTGGACATCATCGGCATCTCCCCCGACCCGCCGGCGAAGCTCATGCGCTTCCGCGAGAAGGAGAACCTCGGCATCACGCTGGTCTCCGACGAGGACAAGGCGGTGCTGCAGGCCTACGGCGCCTTCGGGCCGAAGAAGCTCTACGGCAAGGAGGTCGTCGGCGTGATCCGCTCGACCTTCGTCGTCGACGCCGAGGGCCGGGTCGAGCGGGCGCAGTACAACGTCAAGGCCACCGGCCACGTGGCGAAGCTCCGCCGCGACCTCGGGCTGGACTGACCGCGCGCCAAGGGCTGGCACGCGTGGGGCCCGACCCGCGACGATGCCCGCCATGACCTCGCAGATCGGTGTCACCGGCCTCGCCACGATGGGCGCCAACCTGGCGCGCAACCTCGCCCGCCACGGCCACCAGGTGGTGCTGCACAACCGGACCCAGGCACGCACCGACGCGCTGATGGCGGCCCACGGCGGTGAGGGCGACTTCGTGCCGACGACGACCACCGAGGAGTTCGTGCAGGCTCTCGAGCGGCCGCGCAGCATCCTGATCATGGTCAAGGCCGGCGCGCCGACCGACGCGGTGATCGACGAGCTGGTGCCGCTGCTCGACGAGGGCGACATCGTCATCGACGGCGGCAACGCCCGCTACCAGGACACCCAGCGCCGGACGGCGGCGCTCGCCGAGCGCGGCCTGCACTTCGTCGGCACGGGGGTCAGCGGCGGTGAGGAGGGCGCGCTCAACGGGCCGAGCATCATGCCCGGCGGCTCGGCGGAGTCCTACGCGATCGTCGGGCCGATGCTCGAGAGCATCGCGGCGGTCGTCGACGGCACCCCGTGCTGCACGCACGTGGGCACCGACGGCGCGGGTCACTTCGTGAAGATGGTGCACAACGGCATCGAGTACGCCGACATGCAGCTGATCGCCGAGGCCTACGACCTGCTGCGCGCCCGGCTGGGGATGACGCCGCGCGAGATCGGGGACGTGTTCGCCTCCTGGAACGAAGGCGACCTGGAGTCCTACCTGGTCGAGATCACCGCGGAGGTGCTGCGGCACGACGACGCGGCGACCGGGAAGCCGTTCGTCGACGTCGTCCTCGACCAGGCCGAGCAGAAGGGCACCGGCCGCTGGACCGTGCAGTCGGCGCTCGACCTCGGCATCCCGGTCAGCGGCATCGCCGAGGCGGTGTTCGCCCGGGCGCTGTCGGGGCACGCCGACCAGCGGGCCGCCGCGCAGAAGGTGCTTCCGGGCCCGGCCGGCGAGCCCGAGCCGGTCGCCGACCGCGACGGCTACGTCGAGGCGGTCCGCCAGGCGCTGTACGCGTCGAAGGTGGTGGCCTACGCGCAGGGCTTCGACCAGATCGCGGCCGGCGCCGAGGAGAACGGGTGGGACGTCGACCGGGGCGCGCTGGCCACCATCTGGCGCGGCGGCTGCATCATCAGGGCGCGCTTCCTCGACCGGATCCGGCAGGCCTTCGCCGACGAGCCGGGGCTGACCACGCTGCTCACCCACGACTACTTCCGCGACGCCGTCGCCGCGGGCCAGGACGGCTGGCGCCTGGTGGTCACCGACGCGGCCCGCTACGGCATCCCGGCACCGGGCTTCGCCAGCGCGCTGGCCTACTACGACGGGCTGCGCGCCGAGCGGCTGCCCGCGTCGCTCATCCAGGGGCTGCGCGACTTCTTCGGGGCGCACACCTACCGGCGGGTGGACCGCGACGGCGCCTTCCACACCTACTGGGGCGAGGACCGGCGGGAGGAGCCCGCCTGACGGGTGCAGTTCCCCCCGTCGGGACGTCGCAGGTCACGACCGCCCGGCCGGTGGCCCCTGGCGCGTCGCCCGGCGGTCACGGCCGGGCGACACCGCGCATCGCCGACGCCGCCTCCTGGGGATGCCCGTCGGCCGACGCGGCGGCCCGCAGCCGCAGCCGGGCGGTGCTGTTCCCCTGCAGGGGCACCGCCCGGCCGGCCGCGGCGAGGCCCTGGACCGGCATGTCGGCGTAGATGGCCTCGTACTCGCCTGCCCGCACGAGGTAGGTCTCGTGCCAGATGCCGGTGCGGCCCGTCGGGTCGCGGCGGTACCAGTTGAGCCAGGCCTCCCGGTGCAGCAGCTCGTCGTCCCGGGCGAAGGCCTCCAGGTGCTCGAAGCTGCGCCAGTACTGGATGATCGTCGGGAAGTTGTTGCGGAAGCCGAGCAGCCCCTTCTCCGGGTGCTCGGTGAGGTACGTGAGCATCGCGCCCATGCCGCGCCGGCCGCCGAGGTCGGCGAAGCTCTTCAGCGCCAGCCACGGCTTGTTGAGGCGGAAGCCGATCAGGAGGACGACGAAGTCCCCGTCGATCTCGGCCGCGTACCTGCCACGTCGGATCTCGGCCACGGGTCCTCCCGGGAGACGTTCCTGCCGTGCGGGTGCACGGCCCATCGTCGTGGTCCCCGGCTGCGCGGTACACCCGTTCGCGTCCCCGCCCTGTGGCAGCCTGCGCGACGTGACGACGACCAACTACACCGACACCTTCATCGAGGTGGCCGAGGACTGCCGCGCCACCAGCGGTGAGGTGCCACCGGCGCGCGGCGGTGCCCCCACGGTCGCCGGCCTGCAGTACGCGATGCTCGCCGACGCCCCGTACGTGCACACCTCCGACGACGTGCTGTTCGCGGTGCACGCGCAGCGGCGCGGCGTGCCCGACGCCGACCTCGCCGCCGAACGGGACGCCTTCTTCGCCAAGGGGCAGCCCTGCTTCCGCGCGTCGCCGCTGACCACGCAGTACGGCTGGGGCGTGCACTGCGACGGCGAGGGCCGGATGGCGCTGGTGGCCGTGGACTCCCCCGAGTACGCGGCGCTGGCGGCCGACCCGGCGCTCGCGCACCTGCGGGCCATGCGCTCGAAGCGGGCCTGACCGGCGCGTCACGCCCGCCACGCCCCCGGCCGCGGCTGGGCCTCCCGGCCCCACCGGAAGCCGTCGTCCCAGGGCCAGCGCCCGTCGTCGTCGGGCCAGGCGAGCTGGAAGGCCGGCACCGAGTACTCCGCCGGCCGCTCGTAGAACCGGTTGGCCCCCAGCACCACCTCGCCGGGGTTCGGCAGCTCCTCCACGACCAGGCCCGGCCGGCCGCCCGGGCCGTCGATGAGCTCGCCCGGGACCAGGTCGCGCCCGCCGGCGACGAGCCCGGCGACGTGCTCCAGCGCCCCGTGCGTGACGTCGGGATCGAGGCCGACGAGCACCAGCTCGGGGTGGCCGAGGCCGAAGAGCCCGATCGTGTAGCCGAACGCCGGCTCGTCGGGCCCCTCGCCCGGCCAGACGTACTGCACGGCCCACCGGCGGGCGCGGATGACCTGGGCGAGACGGGCGTCCTCCTGGTCGAGCCAGGCGGTGAGCTGTGGATCGGTCGTCATGGGCGAGAGAGTGCGCCCGGGCACCGACAACCGGCCTGGACCCGTTCCGGTTCTGTGGACGACCGGGCGGCCGGTGGACGGAGGCGTCAGCCGTCCGAGGCCTCGCGGGCGCGCTTGCGCCGCTTGCCCTCGTGCATGGCGGCCACGCGGGCGACCGGGATGGTGTGCCCCTCGGCCAGCAGGTCGGCGGGCAGCTCCTGCGGCTCGGGCAGCGCCTCCGCCCACGGGTCGCCGGCGCCGATCCGCTCGGCCGCGGTGGTCACCGTGATCTCCGCCGGCCGGACGTCGTCCAGCGCGTCCCACGCCACCGGGGTCGACACGGGCAGGCCCGGGCGGAGGCGGGGGCTGTAGGCGGCCACGATCGTCGAGGAGCCCGACCGGGTCGAGTCGAGGAACACCCGCCCGTGCCGGTCCTCCTTGATGTACGCCGTCGTGGCCAGCTCCGGGTCGAGCGCGGCGGCACGGGCGGCCAGGGCGCGGGTGGCCGCGGCGACGTCCTCGGGCCCGGACCCGCGCACCGGCACCACGACGTGCACGCCCTTGGAGCCGCTGGTCTTCACGGCGCCGGCCAGGCCGCTGTCGGCCAGCGCCTGCCGCACCAGCCCCGCCGCGCGCACCACGACGTCGAAGCCGGCGTCCTCCGGCGGGTCGAGGTCGACGACCAGTCCGGTCGGCTCGAGTTCGTGCCCCGCACGGAAGAACGGCACGTGGAACTCGACGGCGCGCTGGTTGGCCAGCCACAGCAGCGTCCGCCGGTCGTCGCAGAGCACCTGGTGCACCTCGCGGTTCGCCCCGAACGACCAGACCGCGACGGTGCGCACCCAGTCGGGGGCGCCCTTGGACACGTTGCGCTGCATGAACGGCTGCTGGCCCGGCCGCACCCGCTTCACCGACAGCGGCCGCCCGGCCAGCTGCGGCAGCAACCGGTCGGCGAACGCGTCCACGTAGTCGACCAGGTCGCCCTTGGTCACCCCGAGACCGTCGCCCAGCGACGCGTCCAGGCTGGTCAGCGCGACGCCGTCCCGCTCGATCTCCTCGGCCACACCGCCATCCTGCCGTCAGACGACCCGTCAGACGTCGTAGCTGGCGCCGGGCGCGACCAGCTCGGCGGCCGGGAAGACCGCCCGGGCGTGCGCCAGCTGCGCCGCGGCGTCCACCCACGCCGGCACGTGCGTGAGCAGCAGCCGGGCGACCGCCGCGTCGGCGGCGTGCTCGCCCGCCTGCCGGCCGGTCAGGTGCAGGCCGGGCGGCTGGGCGGCGTCGCCGTCGGGGTGCGCCGCCTCGGCGAGCAGCACGTCGGCGCCGGTCGCCAGCGCGACCACCCGCGGCGACGGGCCGGTGTCGCCGGTGTAGACCAGCGAGCGGCCGTCGACGGTGAGCCGGATCGCGTAGCACTCGACCGGGTGCGCGGTGCGCGCCAGCTCGACGGCGAACGGGCCGATCTCCAGCGCGCCCGGGCCGACCGGCACGAAGTCGAAGACGTCGGTGAGGGTCTCGCCGTCGCCGTCGTAGGCCAGCGCCAGCCGGCGCTCGGCGCCGACCGGGGCGTACAGCGGCACCAGCCGCCGGCCCGACCGGCCGGAGTAGCGGTGCCACACGACGAACGGCGCGACGTCGAGGCAGTGGTCGGCGTGCAGGTGGGAGAGGAAGACGGCGTCGACGGCGGCCGGGTCGGCGAGGGCCTGCAGCTGCCCGAAGGCCCCGTTGCCCAGGTCGAGGAGCAGGCGGAACCCGTCGTGCTCGACGAGGTAGCAGGACGCGGGGGACGCCGGGCCGGGCGCGCTGCCGGAGCAGCCGACGACGGTCAGCCTCACGCCGCACCCACCGACCGGGCGTGCCGGACCGCGCCCACCTCGGGGCCGAGGAAGCGGCGGCCCAGCCGGGCGAACGGCTCGGGGTCGCCGGTCGCGAGGAAGACGTGCTCGGGGGGCGGGGCGTCCTCCGAGCGCAGCAGGTCGGCGCGGGTGAGCACCCGGTAGACGTCCTTGGCCGTCTCCTCGGCGCTGGAGACCAGCGTGACGCCCTCGCCCATCACCAGCGAGATCACGCCGGTGAGCAGGGGGTAGTGGGTGCAGCCCAGGACGACGGTGTCGACGCCGGCCACGAGCAGCGGGTCGAGGTAGGACTGCGCCAGGCCGAGCAGCTGGCGGCCGCTGGTCACGCCGCGCTCGACGAAGTCGACGAAGCTGGGGCAGGCGGCGCTGACCACCTCGATCTGCGGGGCGGCGGCGAACGCGTCGTCGTAGGCGCCGCTGGTCACCGTGGCCTGGGTCCCGATGACGCCGACCCGGCCGTTGCGGGTGGCCGCGGTCGCCCGGCGCACGGCGGGCAGGACCACCTCGACCACCGGGACGTCGTAACGCTCGCGGGCGTCGCGCAACGAGGCGGCGCTGGCGGAGTTGCAGGCGACGACGAGCATCTTCACGCCGCCGGCGACCAGGTCGTCCATGACCGCGAGTGAGTGCCGGCGCACCTCGGCGATGGGCAGCGGGCCGTAGGGGCCGTGCGCGGTGTCGCCGATGTAGCGGATCGCCTCGTGGGGCAGCTGGTCGAGGACGGCGCGGGCGACGGTGAGGCCGCCCACGCCCGAGTCGAAGATGCCGATCGGCGCGGAGCTGTCCGGAGGGCTGGCGCCCGGCTGCGTCGTCCCCATGTCGCCGGTCAGGCTAGCCGCCGGCACCGACGGGCCGCCGCGCACCGGCCTCGATCAGGTGACGCGCCGGGCGTGCGAGCGCCCTCCCGCGGGAGGGCGGGAGGGCGCGGGGAGGATCGATCAGCTCGCGAGCCGGCGGGCCAGCATCGCCTTGCCCATCTCGCCGCCCTTGCGGCTGTCGGCCTGCGCCTTGCGGAAGAACTCGGCGAGCTCGCTGTCGCCCGCCCGCTCGGCGTCCTGGATGTAGAGGTCCAGCCGCAGGGCGTTGCTCAGGCAGGACTCCGTGAACCAGATGAGGTTGTAGTCCTTGTCGGTCGTGCCGGTGATGTTGCCGGTCTCGCTGGTCATGCTGCTCATGACACCGCTCCTCGGGTCGACGCGGATCCACCGCCGGCGCCGCCCGGGGTGCCCGCGCGGGCGCCGGCACCCCAGTGCAGCGCAACCCGGCGGTGATCACCAGTCGTCAGGCCCAGAGCTGGCCCTCCAGCGCGGAGGTCGCCTCCTCCAGCGTGCCCGCGTAGGCGCCGGTGGACAGGTACTTCCAGCCACCGTCGCACACGATGAAGCAGATGTCGGCCTTGCGGCCGGCCGCGACCTCCTTGTCGGCGATGCCGAGCGCCGCGTGCAGGATCGCGCCGGTGGAGATGCCGGCGAAGATGCCCTCCCGCTCCACCAGCTGGCGGGTGCGGTGGATCGCGTCGTCGGGGCCGACGGAGAACCGCGAGTCGAGCAGCGAGGCGTCGTAGAGCTCGGGGATGAACCCCTCGTCGATGTTGCGCAGCCCGTAGACCAGCTCGCCGTACCGGGGCTCGGCGGCGATCACCTGCACGCCGGGCTTGTGCTCGCGGAAGTAGCGCGAGCAGCCCATGAGCGTGCCGGTGGTGCCGAGCCCCGCCACGAAGTGCGTGATCGAGGGCAGGTCGGCCAGGATCTCGGGCGCCGTCCCCGTGTAGTGCGCCTCGGCGTTGGCCGGGTTGCCGTACTGGTACAGCATCACCCAGTCGTCGTGCTCGGCGGCCAGCCCCTTGGCCACCGCCACCGCCTGGTTGGAGCCGCCCGCGGCCGGCGAGGAGATGATCTGCGCGCCGTACATCTCCAGCAGCTGCCGCCGCTCGATCGAGGTGTTCTCCGGCATGACGCAGATCAGCCGGTAGCCGCGCTGGCGGGCCACCATCGCCAGGGAGATCCCGGTGTTGCCGCTGGTCGGCTCGAGGATCGTGTCGCCCGGCTTGAGCTTCCCCTCCTTCTCCGCCGCCTCGATCATCGAGATGGCGGCGCGGTCCTTGATGGACCCGGTGGGGTTGTGGTCCTCGAGCTTGGCCCACAGCCGCACGTCGGGGGTCGGCGACAGGTTGGGCAGCCCCACGAGGGGCGTGCCCCCGAGGGAGTCGACGAGCGAGGCGAAGCGGGCCATGGGGAACTCTTCCGGAGAGGGGTGGGGGGCGAGCGGTGGACCGCTCAGCAGCCGCCCGCGACCGCCGGGAGGATCGTCACCGAGTCGCCGTCCTTGACCTCGGTGTCGAGCGCGCCGGTGAAGCGGACGTCCTCGTCGTTGACGTAGACGTTCACGAACCGGTGCAGCTTGCCCTCCTCGGTGACGAGGCGGTTCTTCAGGCCGGAGTGCTGGGCGTCCAAGTCGTCGATGAGCGCGCCGAGGGTCGCGCCGGAGCCCTCCACGGTCTTGGCGCCGCCGGTGTGGGTGCGCAGGATGGTCGGGATCCGGACCTCGATGGCCATGGGGTGTGCGTCTCCTCGGGAGGGTCGGGGGTCGCCGCGGTCGGTGCTCGGCACGGCGTGTGGGAAGCGTCGGTCCGGGCAACGCCCGTCCGCCGTCGGGGATTCCGCCGCGTACGGCGGATCACGCTTCAGTCGTAGACGACCGTGGTCGGCGTGTGTCCGAACTTGTAGGACTCGACGACGTCGACGTCCTCCTCGGTCACCTCGCCGTCGACGATCCGGAAGCTGCGGAACTCCACCTCGTCGCCGGCCAGGCCGGTCTCGGCGCCGTGGTGCCGCGTGGACACCAGCACGTAGTGGGCGTTCGGCTCGGAGGCGTAGCTGATGTCGGTGCGCGAGGGGTAGGCCTCGGTGGCGGTGTGCGAGTGGTAGATGACCACCGGCTCCTCGTCCCGGTCGTCCATCTCCCGGTACAGCTTCAGCAGGTCGCCGGAGTCGAACTCGTAGAACGTGGGCGAGCGGGCCGCGTTGAGCATCGGGATGAACCGCTCGGGGCGGTCGCTGCCCTCGGGACCGGCGACGACGCCACAGGCCTCGTCCGGGTGGTCCTCCCGGGCGTGGGCCACGATGGCGTCGTAGGTCGCGCGGTCGATGCGCAGCACGGTTGCCCAGTGTATGCGGCCGGGCGAGGTGGCCTGCGGGTCGCCCCTGGTCGGACACCGTGCGGACGGTGGGTGATCACCCGTTACCGTGCGGTCTCGTGCTGATCGAGTCGCTCCTGGTCGCCGGCGTGGTGGTGCTGCCGCTGCCCGCGCTGGTGCTGGGGGTGCTCGGGGTCCGCCGTCACCGCGGCCACTCGGCCGAGGACCGGGCGTCGCTGGTCGTCCTGATCGCGCTGCGGGTGCTCACCCTGCTGCTGGTGTTCCTGCTCTCCGGCGTCGTCCTGCTGGCCGCGATCGGCGCGATGGTCCGCGACCTGGAGCTGCCCTCCCTCGTCTACACGTTCTTCGTGCTCGACCTGCTGCTCGGGCTGCTGATCCTGCTCACCTTCGGCCGGCGCGACCGGCGGCGAGTGCGTCGACCAGCGAACCCTGCAGCGAGGTGAGCCAGTAGTAGACGGCCAGCTGCTGGCCCTCCTCGCCGGTGACGTCGTCCGGCGGCTCGGTGTCCTCGCTGATGTCCAGCCGGGTGCCCAGCGCCAGGCGCAGGTCGTTGGAGCTGCGCAGCCAGGCGGCGGCCTGGTCGGGGTCGAGCCGCAGCTCCCCGCCGCCCGGGGGGAGGGTGGCGCGCACGGTCGCCAGGTCGTCGGCCTTGCCGCTGCGCAGGGACGACTCGGTCAGCTCGCGGTAGTCGGCGGCCAGCCGCGGGTCGCCGCGGTGGCCCTCGGGCAGCAGCCGGGCCAGCACCGGGTCACCCGCGACGTCGTCGGCGTCGGCGGTGAGCAGCTGCTCCAGCTGGTCGAGCAGCAGCCCGAGGATGCCGGACTCGGCCGGTTCGAGCCGGGCGACGACGTCCTGGCCCTTGCGCTTGAACGGCTTCATGAGTCCCGCTGGTAGCTGGCCCACAGCCCGTAGGCGTGCAGCCGGCTGGTGTCGTGCTCCATGCGCTCCTTCGGGCCCGAGCTGACGATCGCCCGGCCCTCGTGGTGGACCTGCAGCATCAGCTTCGTGGCGGTGGCCTCGTCGTAGCCGAACAGCTCCTGGAAGACGTAGGTCACGTAGGTCATGAGGTTCACCGGGTCGTTCCACACGACGGTGACCCACGGCCGGTCGAGGTCCTGCTCCTCGTCGACCGTGGTCTCCGGGGTGCTGACAGGCGCGAGGGGTCCGGCCACGGGTCAACTCTAGGACGCCGCGCGCCGGACCGGTCCGGGTGCTTACGCTCCTGATCATGGCAATCCCGCAGTCCGCGCCGACCCACCCCGCGCTGCTCACCGACCGGTACGAGCTCACGATGGTCGCCGCGGCGCTGGCCGACGGCACGGCCGACCGGGACTGCGTGTTCGAGGTGTTCGCGCGCCGCCTGCCGCACGGGCGCCGCTACGGCGTGCTGGCCGGCACCGGCCGCCTGCTCGAGGCGCTCCCCCGCTTCCGCTTCGGCGACGAGGAGCTGGCCACCCTCCGCGCGCAGGGGCTGACCGACGAGCGCCTGCTCGGCTGGCTGGCCGACTTCGAGTTCGCCGGCGAGGTCGAAGGCTACGCCGAGGGCGAGCTGTTCTTCCCCGGCTCCCCGGTGCTGACCGTCCGGGCGCCGTTCGCGCAGGGCGTGCTGCTGGAGACCCTCGCGCTGTCGGTGCTCAACCACGACAGCGCGATCGCCTCGGCCGCCGCGCGCATGATCGGCGCGGCCTGCGGCCGTCCGTGCATCGAGATGGGCTCGCGGCGCACCCACGAGGAGGCCGCGGTCGCCGCGGCCCGCGCGGCGTACCTGGTCGGGTTCGCGTCGTCGTCGAACCTCGAGGCCGGCCGCCGCTACGGGGTGCCGACGACGGGGACCAGCGCGCACGCCTTCACGCTGCTGCACGACAGCGAGCGGGCGGCCTTCGAGGCGCAGGTGGCCACCCTCGGCACCGGGACGACGCTGCTGGTCGACACCTACGACGTCGAGCAGGGCATCCGGACGGCGGTGGAGGTCGCCGGCCGGGAGCTCGGCGGGATCCGCCTGGACTCCGGCGACCTGCCGACGCTGGCCACCCGCGCGCGGGAGCTGCTCGACGAGCTCGGCGCCACCCGGACCCGGATCATCGTCACCAGCGACCTCGACGAGTACGCGATCGCCGGGCTGATGGCCGCGCCGGTCGACGGCTACGGCGTGGGCACCTCGCTGGTCACCGGCTCGGGCGCGCCGACGATGGGCATGGTCTACAAGCTGGTCGAGCGGGAGGGCGTGCCCGTCGCCAAGCGCAGCGAGGGCAAGAACTCGGTGGGCGGGCGCAAGAACGCCGTCCGGCGGCACGACGCGAACGGCACGGCGACCGCCGAGGTCATCAGCGCCGCGCCGATCGCGCCCGAGGACGGCGACCGCGACCTGGTGGTGCCCCTGGTGTCGGGCGGCAAGGTGCTCAGCGACGCCACGCCCTCCGCGGCGCTGGCCGAGGCGCGGGCGCACCACGAGCGGGTGCGCGCCGCCCTGCCCGCGGAGGCGTGGGCGCTCTCCCGCGGCGAGTGCGCGTTGGAGATCATGACCCCATGACGCGTGCGCTGATCGTCGTCGACGTCCAGAACGACTTCTGCGAGGGCGGCAGCCTCGCCGTCGCCGGGGGCACGGCCGTGGCCGGGGCGATCACCGAGCACGTCCGGGCGGGCACCGGGGGCTACGACCACGTCGTCGCCACCCGGGACCACCACGTCGACCCCGGCGGCCACTTCCACGAGACCCCGGACTTCGTCGAGACGTGGCCGGCGCACTGCGTCGCCGGCACCGAGGGTGTGGAGCTGCACGAGGGCCTCGACCGCGGCCTGGTCGAGGCGGTGTTCGACAAGGGCCACTACTCGGCGGCGTACTCGGGGTTCGAGGGCAGCTCGGACGGCGTCGGGCTGGCCGACTGGCTGCGCGAGCGGGGGGTGGACGCCGTCGACGTCGTCGGGATCGCCACCGACCACTGCGTGCGCGCCACCGCCCTCGACGCAGTCGCCGCCGGCTTCCGCACCCGGGTGCTGCTGCCGCTCACCGCGGGCGTGGCCGAGGCGTCGACCGACGCCGCGCTGGACCAGCTGCGCACGGCCGGCGTGGAGCTCGAGGGCGCCGTCCACTCGCCCCGCTGACCGCCGCGATCATGGCGCCGCGACCGCTCAGGAGCGCCTCGCGGTGGTCGGGACGCCATGATCGTCGAGGGGGACGGCGTCGAGCACCTCGTCCCTGGTGAAACCGAGGACCTGCAGGACGGCGTCGAGGTAGGGCAGGTTGAGCGCGGCGTGCGCCTGCTCGCGCACGACCGGCTTGGCGTTGAACGCGATGCCGAGGCCCGCGGCGTTGAGCATGTCGAGGTCGTTGGCGCCGTCGCCGACGGCGACCGTCTGCTCGAGCGGGATGCCGTGCTCGTCGGCGAACCGCTGCAGCGCCTTGGCCTTGCCCGGCCGGTCGACGATCTCGCCGACGAGGCCGCCGGTGAGCCGGCCGTCGGCGACCTCGAGGGTGTTGGCCGCGGCGAAGTCCAGGCCGAGCTCCTCGGCGAGCGGGTCGGTGATCTGGGTGAACCCGCCGCTGACGACGCCGCAGCGGAAGCCCAGCCGCTTGAGGGTGCGGATCAGCGTGCGGGCGCCCGGGGTGAGCACCAGCGCCTCGCGGACCTCGTCGAGCACCTCGACCGGCAGCCCGGCGAGCGCAGCCACCCGCTTGCGCAGCGACTCGGCGAAGTCCAGCTCGCCGTTCATCGCCGCCGCGGTGATGCGGGCGACCTCCGCGGCCCGGCCGGCGCGGGCGGCCAGCTCGTCGATCACCTCGCCGCGCACCAGCGTGGAGTCGACGTCGAGCACGATCAGCCGCTTGCTGCGCCGGGCCAGGCCGGCCTGCTCGACGGCGATGTCGGCGCCGGTGGCCGCCGCGACCGAGGCCAGCTCCGTGCGCAGGGCGGTGGAGTCGGCGCCGGAGACGGTCAGCTCGAAGCTGGTGACCGGGTAGTCCGACAGCCGCCGGATCGCGTCGATGTTGCCGCCGATGGCCGCGATCGCCTGCGCGGCACCCGCGACCGCGCCGGGTGGCACCGGCCGGCCGAGGACGATCACGTGGTGCGGGCGGCCCGGCCGCTCCGGCTCGGGCCCGGACGCCGGCTCCACGCGCACCTGGACGCCGGTGGCGCCGGAGACCTCGCCGGCCAGCCGGACCAGCCGCGCCAGCAGCGCGTCCTCCCCCTCCGGCCCCGCGCCCTCCGCCGGCAGCGCGCCGACGACGACGCCGAGCACGAGCTGGCCGTGGACGACGACCTGCTCGACGTCGAGCACCTCCAGCGGGGCCACCCCGTTCCCCGAGCCGGCCAGCGCGCCGAACAGGCGGGCGGTCACCCCGGGCCGGTCGACCCCGGTGACGGTCAGCAGCGCGCGGGGGCCCGGATCGGCGGGGTGCAACGACACGTCGTCATCGTGCCGCACCGCGCCCGGCGGCCCGGGCACCGGCCCGGCGGACGCACGACGCCCCGCCGGCCGGGTGGCCGACGGGGCGTCGCGGGGAGCTGCTGCGCTCAGCTGGGGTCGGGGTCCTTGGAGCCCGCGCGCTCGCCCTCGGTCAGGCCGACCTCGCTGACCCCGGCGTACGGCTGGTGCCGCTTGCCCATGTGCGCCTCGGCCTCCAGCCGGTCGATGAGGTGCGGGTAGTGCGCCTCGAACGCCGGGCGGATGCCGCGGATGCGCGGGATCTCGAGGAAGTTGTGCCGCGGCGGCGGCGAGGACGTCGCCCACTCCAGCGAGTTTCCGTGGCCCCAGGGGTCGTCGCGCAGCGCCAGCTGCCCGTACTTCCAGGAGCGGATCACGTTGTAGACGAACGGGATCGCCGAGGCGCCCAGCACGAAGCTGAAGATCGTCGAGATCGTGTTCAGCGTGGTGAAGGTGTCGGTGGGCAGGTAGTCGACGTAGCGGCGCGGCATGCCCTCGTTGCCCAGCCAGTGCTGCACGAGGAACGTGCCGTGGAAGCCCACGAACGTCAGCCAGAAGTGGATCTTGCCGAGCCGCTCGTCCATCATGCGGCCGCACATCTTCGGGAACCAGAAGTAGATGCCCGCGTAGGCGGCGAACACGACGGTGCCGAAGACGACGTAGTGGAAGTGGGCCACCACGAAGTAGCTGTCGGAGAGGTGCCAGTCCAGCGGCGGCGAGGCCAGCAGCACGCCGGTGAGGCCGCCCAGGAGGAAGGTCACCAGGAAGCCGATCGACCACAGCATCGGCGACTCGAAGGTCAGCTGGCCCTTCCACATGGTGCCGATCCAGTTGACGAACTTGATGCCGGTCGGGACGGCGATCAGGTAGGTCAGGAAGCTGAAGAACGGCAGCAGCACCGCGCCGGTGGCGAACATGTGGTGCGCCCACACGGCCAGCGAAAGGAACGCGATGGACAGCGTCGCGAAGACCATGCCCTTGTAGCCGAACAGCGGCTTGCGGCTGAAGACCGGGATGACCTCGGTGATGATGCCGAAGAACGGCAGCGCGATGATGTAGACCTCGGGGTGGCCGAAGTACCAGAACAGGTGCTGGTACAGCATCGGGCCGCCGTTCTCATCGGAGTAGATGAGCGCGCCGAGGTTGCGGTCGGCCAGCAGGCCGAACAGCGCCGCGGTGAGGATCGGGAACGCCAGCAGCACCAGGATGCTGGTGACCAGCGTGTTCCAGGTGAAGATCGGCATCCGGAACATGGTCATGCCGGGCGCGCGCAGGCAGACGATCGTCGCCACGAAGTTGACGCCGCCGAGGATCGTGCCCAGGCCGGAGACGGCCAGGCCGGCGATCCACAGGTTGGCGCCGGCGCCCGGGGAGTTCACGACGTCGGAGAGCGGCGTGTAGGCCGTCCAGCCGAAGTCCGCGGCGCCGCCCGGGGTCAGGAAGCCCGAGACCGCGGTCATGCTGCCGAACAGGAACAGCCAGTACGAGAACGCGTTCAGCCGCGGGAACGCCACGTCCGGCGCGCCGATCTGCAGCGGCATGATCAGGTTCGCGAACGCGAAGAACAGCGGGGTGGCGAAGAACAGCAGCATCACCGTGCCGTGCATGGTGAACAGCTGGTTGTACTGCTCCGGCGACAGGAACTGCAGACCCGGCCTGGCGAGCTCGCCGCGCATGAGCAGTGCCATCAACCCGCCGACCAGGAACCACACGAACGACGTGGTCAGGTACATCAGGCCGATGGTCTTGTGGTCCGTGGTCCGCAGCAGGTTCGAGAGCCGCGACCCCTTCTGGGCCACGTGAACCGGGCTGGGCCGGCTCACGATGGGCGCCGGTGCGATCGTCACGACTTCGGAGCTTAAACGGTGCCCCCGACGGCGCTCGCCGACGCCCTGCGGCACGCCGTGATCGCGACCGGGTCGTTACGCCCGACGGCGGTAGCGTCCCCCGCCGTGACCCTCGCCGGCCTGGCCCTGGTCCTCGCGATCGGCTTCGTGGCCGGCCTGGTGGCCCGCGCCGTCGTCCCCGGCAGGCAGAACTTCGGCGTCCTCGCCACGCTGCTGCTCGGGCTGGTCGGCTCGGTGGTGGGCAACCTCCTCGCCGCGCTGCTGCGCGGCGAGGAGCCGCGCGTCGACGTGGGCGGCTGGTGGGCCTCGATCGCCGGTGCCGTCGTCGTCCTCGTGCTGTGGGTCGCGCTCGTCCCCGGCGGTCGCCGCCGGTCGCGCCGTCGCTGACCGCGCGGCACGATCCGGCCATGGCACCCCGGGTCGGTCGCGCGCAGGTGCTGGCGTGGCGGCTGGCCGGCCACGGCCTGGCCGAGCGGCTGCCCGCCGGGCGCCGGGCCGAGGCGGTCCGGCCGGCCGGGCTGCGCACCGGGGGGCCCGACTCCGCCCTCGTCGGCTGGCACGCGCGGGCCGAGGGGGTGAGGCGGGGCGACCTGGACGACGCCCTGGCCGGGCGCCGCTGGGTGGAGGGACCCACCGCCCGCGGCGCCCGGGTCGTCGACCCGCGCGACCACGCCGCCCTCACCGTGGGTGCGCTGCCCCCGGACGACGAGGCGCTGGCCGACCGGCTGCGCCGCCGCGGGGCGGCGACGGGCGCCGATCCCGGCGCGCTGCTGCGCGACGGGACCGCCGCGGCCCGCGCCGCGCTGGCCGACGGGCCGCGGACGCAGGCCGAGCTCTCCCGGGCGGTGACCCGCGGGCTGCCCGCCTCGGCCTGGGCGTTCTGCCGCCCGTGCGACGCCGTGCACGTCGACGTCGGGTTGTTCGGCATGGTCGCGCTGGCGGTCGGCTGGGTCCGCGGGGACGACGGCGCGTTCGTGCTGCCCGAGCAGCGGCTGGCCGAGCCGCCCGACCGCGACCCGCAGGCGGCGGCCACGGCCCTGCTGGCCTGGTTCCTGCGCGCCTTCTCCCCCACCACGCCCGCCGAGCTCGCCGCCTGGCTCGCCGTCGGCGCCGCGGAGGCCCGGCAGCGGTGGGCCTCGGCACCCGAGCTCGCCGAGGTGGCGGTCGACGGCCGCCGCGCCTGGGTGCCCGCGGCCGACCTCGACGCCCTCCTCGCGGCCGAGCCGGCCGACGGCGTCCGGCTGCTGCCGCCCTACGACAGCGCGCTGGAGGGGCCCGACCGCACCGCGCTGGTGCCGGACCGCCACCTGCACGGGGAGGTCTGGCGGATGGTCGCGAACCCGGGCGTGGCGGTGGTGGACGGCGTGGTGTCCTGCGCGTGGCGGGCGCGCAAGAAGGGACGCGGCCTGGAGGTGGCGCTCCTGCCGCTCTGCGACTGGCGGCCCGCGCACGAACGGCGCGTCACCGCCGGGCTGGCCGAGGTGGCGGCGCTGCGCGGGGCGGAGCTGACCGGGGTAGAGGTCAGGCCGGCGCCCAGGTCGTGACGTCGACCGCGACGGTCACCCGCACCGGCTCGGGCAGCCGGGCCACGGCCACCGCCAGCTGCTCCGGGGCGAGGTGGCGGGCGTGCGGGCCCATGCCGACCAGCGTCGCCACGGCGTCCCGGCCGAGCGACAGCTGCTCGCGGTGCGCGGCCGCGCGCACCGGCCGCAGGTGCGGCTCGAGCGAGGCCGCCGTCCGCGCGCCCTTGTCGGGGTCGACGCGCAGCAGGCCGAGCGGCGCCACCAGCTCGGCGAGGTGGTCGGCCGCCGGGGTGACCACGACCAGCCGCCCGCCCGGCCGCAGCACCCGCGCGGTCTCCGGGCCGTTGCGCGGCGCGAAGACGACGAGCACCCGGTCCAGCACGGCGTCGCGCACCGGCAGCCGCGCCCACGTGTCGGCGACGACGGCCATCGCCCGCGGGTGCGCCCGGGCCGCCCGCCGGGCGGCGTACGGGGAGGAGTCGAGGACCACCCCGGCGGCGTCGGGCACCCGGTCGAGGACGGCGGCCAGGTGGTGGCCGGTACCCCCGCCGAGGTCGAGCAGGGAGCCGGGGACGCCGTCGGCGAGGACGGCGGCGGTCAGCGCCGCGGTCACGCCGGCGTAGGCGCCCGAGTCCAGGAAGGCGACCCGGTCGGCGACCATCGCGGCCGAGTCACCCGACGGCGGGCGGTGCCCCGGCGGCAGCAGCGTCAGGTGCCCCTGCCGCGCCCGGTCGAACGCGTGTCCCGCGGCGCAGCGCAGCCCGTCGGGCGTCGCGGAGAAGCCGGTGCCGCAGACGGGGCAGGCCAGCAGCGAGACCGAGCGTCCCGGCAGCGTCGGTCGCGCGGACACCTCAGCGCGGCACCGGGTGGAACGTGACGTCGTGCAGGCCGCCGTCGGACGCGACCGCGGTGACGAAGGTGCCGTGCGGCTGCCGCCGGCGGTCGGTGGGCGAACCGGGGTTGATCAGCCGCAGGCCGGTGCCGGCGGTGGTGTCCCACGGGATGTGGCTGTGCCCGAAGACCAGGACGTCGGTGTCGGGGAACCGCGCGGCGCACCGCTCCTCGCGGCCCTTCTTGTCGCCGGTCTCGTGCACCACCGCGAGGCGGACCCCCTCGACCTCGGCCCGCGCCACCTCGGGCAACCGCTCGCGCAGGGGGCCGTGGTCGTTGTTGCCGTGCACCCCGAGCAGCCGCCGGGAGCGCGCCTCGAGCTCGTCGAGGAGGGCGACGTCCACCCAGTCGCCGGCGTGCACGACGACGTCCGCGGCGTCGATCGCGGCCCACAAGGAATGAGGTAGGTCACGCGACCGCTTCGGGATGTGCGTATCTGCGGTCAACACCAGCGAAACAGGCACGACGAGATGGTCGCAGGCCGATACCTTCCCCGATCGGCTCCCCGGCCACCGCCGAGACGACGAAGGCCGAGACGACGAAGGAAGAGACGTGACCGACCCCGTACCCGTGACCACACCCCCCGGCGCGGACGAGCCCTACCCCCGGCGGTGGCTCGCCCTCGCGGTCATCGCCGTGACCGTGCTGATGATCATCCTCGACGCCACGATCGTGAACATCGCGCTGCCGGCGGTCTCCACCGACCTCGACATCAGCGCGGCGACGCAGCAGTGGATCGTCACCGCCTACACCCTCACCTTCGGTGGCTTCCTGCTGCTCGGCGGCCGGATCGCCGACTTCTGGGGCCGCAAGCGCACCTACCTGGTGGGTGCGGGTGGCTTCGCGCTCGCCTCCGCCCTCGGCGGCATCGCGACCAACGAGGCCCTGCTGTTCGCCGCGCGCGCCCTGCAGGGTGCCTTCGGCGCGCTGCTCGGCCCGGCGTCGCTCGCGCTGCTGACCGTGCTGTTCACCGACGCCAAGGAGCGCGCCAAGGCGTTCGGGGTGTACGGCGCGATCGCCGGCGGCGGTTCCGCGGTCGGTCTGCTGCTCGGCGGCGTCCTCACCGAGTACGTCGACTGGCGCTGGTGCTTCTGGGTCAACGTGCCGGTCGCGGTGATCGCGATCGCCGCGGCGATCCCGTTCGTGCCGGAGAGCAAGGCGCCCGGCGAGACCAGCTACGACATCCCGGGGGCCGTGCTGGTGACCCTCGGCCTCACCTCGTTCGTCTACGGGTTCACCCGCGTGGCCGAGGCCTCGCAGGAGAACGCCGCGGCGGGCAGCAGCGAGACGGGGTGGTCCGAGCCCTGGGCGCTGTTCTTCATCGGCGTCGGCGTGCTCCTGGTGGCGCTGTTCGTCGTCGTCGAGCTGCGGGTGCGCAACCCGCTGCTGCCGATGCGGCTGGTCCTCGACCGCAACCGCGGTGGCGCGTACCTCACCTCCACGCTGGTCGGCGCGGGGCTCATCGGGGCGTTCTTCTTCCTGAGCCTCTACTTCCAGCAGGTGCTCGGCTACGAGCCGGTCGAGGCCGGCTTCGCCTCGCTGCCGTCCACCCTGGGCGTGCTGATCTCCGCCGGCCTCGCCAGCGGCCTCGTGCCCAGGATCGGGCCGAAGCCGCTGATGGTCGCCGGTGGCGTGATCGCCTCGAGCGGGCTGTTCCTGCTGTCGTTCCTCGACGTCGACAGCGGGTTCTGGGGCCTGGCCTTCCCCGGCCAGCTGCTGCTCGGTCTCGGCCTGGGCTTCACCTTCGTGCCGCTGGCCAACCTCGCCCTCATCGGCGTGGGCACGCACGACGCCGGCGCCGCCAGCGCGGTGCTGCAGGCGGTCCAGCAGGTCGGCGCCTCGATCGGCACCGCGCTGCTGGCCACCCTGTCGGTGTCGGCCATCACCGCGTCGTTCGCCGACCAGGCGGCACGGGCCGCGGCGTCCGGTACGAACCCGGAGGACCCGGCCGTGGCGCAGGCGATCAACCTCACCGCGCAGGTCGAGGGCTACACGACGGCCTTCACCTGGGCCGCCGGCCTGCTCCTCGTGGGCGCGCTGGTCTCCGCCGTGCTGATCAAGGCCACCAAGGAGGACCTGCCCGCCGAGGGCGACGCCCTCGTGCACGCCGGGTAGGCAGCGCACGCCGACCGCCCGCGTCCCGCTCGGGGCGCGGGCGGTCGTGCGTTCAAGGGCGGTTCTGCGCGGCGAGGGCCCGCAGGTGGGCGTTGTACGCCTCGAGCTCGGCGTCGTCGTCCCGCTTCGCCTGGCGGTCGTCGCGGCGGCCGCGGCGCTCCTCCGAGCCGGCCCAGGAGAAGAAGACGACGGCCAGCACGAGCACGGTGGGCAGCTCGGAGAAGGCCCACGCGATGCTGCCGGCGGTGCCCTGGTCGGCGAGCGGGTCGACGCCCCACGACGCCGGCGGCCGGGCGAACGCCTCCACGACGAGCGACCCGGCCATCATGATCGCCACCCCGAAGAAGGCGTGGAACGGCACGGGGACGACCAGCTCGAGGATCCGCCCGGCGTGGCCGAGGGTCCGCGGCCACGGGTCCTGGCCCAGGATCGGCCCGAAGAACAGCAGCCCGGTGACCAGGAAGTGGGCCAGCATGAACTGGTGGCCCAGCGGATCGGCCATCAGGTCGTCGAAGACGGGCGTGAAGTAGACGCCGTAGAGGCTGCCCAGGAACAGCGGCAGCGTGAAGAACGGGTGCGAGAGGATCCGGGCCACCCGGCTGTGCAGCGCCTCGAGCAGCAGCGCGCGCGGCGCCCCGGCCGCGCCCCTGCCCCGCGGCAGCGCCCGCAGCGCCAGCGTCACCGGGGAGCCGCAGAGCAGCAGCAGCGGCGAGATCATCGTCAGCACCATGTGCTGCACCATGTGGATGCTGAACAGCACCATGCCGTAGCCGGACAGCCAGGTCCCGGTGACGGCGAACAGCGAGACCGCCCCGGCGACGAACGACGCCGTCCGCCACCACGGCCAGGCGACCCTGGAGCGGCGCAGCCGGACGACGCCCACCAGGTAGGCCAGCAGCGCCACCAGGCTCAGGACGGCGACGATCGACCAGCCGTCGAGGTGCGGCACGAACATCCGGCCCCACGTCGGTGGCTGGTCGGGCATCCACATGCCCGAGTGGTCGTGCTCCACCGGCTCAGTCTCCCACCTCGGCGGGGCGGTCCGGGGGCGTGCCTAGATCTGGACGCCGCGCTCCCGCAGCCACGGGATCGGGTCGACCTTCTCCCCGTCGAGACCGCCGACGTGCACCTCGAAGTGCAGGTGCGGGCCGGTGGACTGACCGCGGTTGCCGAGCAGGGCGATGGTGTCGCCGGCCTTCACCACCTGGCCGGGCTGCACGAGGATCTCCTCCATGTGCCCGTAGACGGTGACGTCGCCGTTCTCGTGCTGGATGTAGACCGCGTTGCCGTAGCCGGAGGCCGGGCCGGCCTCGAGCACGACGCCGTCCATGGCCGCGTACTCCGGGGTCAGCATGGGCGCGGCGAGGTCGATGCCGGCGTGCAGGGTGCCCCAGCGGAAGCCGAAGCCGCTGGTGAGCCGGGCGCCGTTGACCGGCAGCACCGCCTTGGGCCGGTTGGCCTCGGCGATGGCCTCGGCGGCCAGCCGGTCGGCCTCGGCCTGCGCCGCGATGGCCTGCGTCTGCTGGGCCTCGCGGGTGGCACGGCTGGCCGCGAGCTCGGCGAGGCGGTCGGTGTCGTGCGCGTCGGGCGCGGCGAGCGTCTCCGAGGAGATGCCGAGCTCGGCGGCCACGCTCATCGAGTGGCTGGGCTCCTCGGCCGGGTCGGCCTGCGCCGCCGGGCCGGCGTAGACGGCGACGACGCCCAGCGCGCCCACCAGGGTGGCGGCCGCGCAGAGGGCGGGACGGCGGCGCAGCAGCCGGCCGCGCCACGGCCGGCGGGCGAGGTGGCGGGCAGGGGTGCCGTCGCCGTCCTCCTCGCCGGTCGCGGGCTCCTCGACGAGGTCGGCGGGCTCGATGACGTCAGCGGGCTCGACGGCGACCTCGGGGGTCGGCTCCGGGGTCGGCTCGGCGCTCGCCTCGGCGGCCGGACGCGGACGCGGCGTGGGGCGCGGGCGCGGCCTCGGCGCGGCCTCGGCGGTGGGCGCGGTGGACTTCTCGGCGGCCGTGGTCCCGGTCGCCGCCGGCTCGGCCGTCGGGGCCTTCGCCTTCCTCGGCGCGGGGGCGGGCTTCGCAGCCGTCGCCTTCGTGGCGGTGGAGGTCGAGCCGGGGCGGGTGCTCCGGGGCTTCTGCGCGTCTCCCTGGCGCGGCGCGGGGGCAGCCTTCGAGGCCTTCTCCCCGGCCGAGGCGGCCGGCCGCCGCCGGGACCGCGTCCCTCCGGCTGGGGCGAGGGAGGTTCCGGCGCGCGTGCGGGGCGCCGAGCCCTCGTCGGGGAGGCGGTCGTGGTCGTGCGAGGACATGCACCTGACTTCCGTCGGCGGACAAGTTCGTTCGCCCCGGGAAGGAGGGCGTGCGCCCAGCCGGCGGAGGCGGGCGAGAGCCATGTAAACACGTCGTGACCTGTTCGTGACCTGCGCGGCTGGGAATAGGGCCTCAAATCATGAGCTGGGTCACAAAGCCTCACCGATGTCGTTCAGCGCTGAGTAGAGCAATGTTTGCGGAGCGTGAGCGACACGCCGTGCTCCGCCAGTGAAACGGGCGACGAGCGTCACGAAGGGGCAGGAGAGGCCTTCGGAGGCCGATCCGCGGCCCGATCGAGGGAGAAGTCCTTACATGCGCGCAGTGACGTGGCACGGCCGTGCCGACGTCCGGGTGGACACCGTCCCGGACCCGACGATCCAGGAGCCGACCGACGTGATCGTGGAGATCACCTCGAGCGGCATCTGCGGGTCCGACCTGCACCTCATCGAGGTCATGGCGCCCTTCATGACCGTCGGCGACGTGATGGGCCACGAGCCGATGGGCGTGGTCCGCGAGGTCGGGGCGGAGGTCACCGCGGTCACACCCGGCGACCGCGTCGTCGTCCCGTTCAACATCTCCTGCGGCACCTGCTGGATGTGCTCGCAGGGCCTGCAGTCGCAGTGCGAGACGACCCAGAACCGGGAGAAGGGCTTCGGCGCCTCCCTGTTCGGCTACACGAAGCTCTACGGGCAGGTGCCCGGCGGGCAGGCCGAGTACCTGCGGGTGCCCTTCGGCAACACGCTGCCGATCAAGGTGCCCGACGGCCCGCCGGACGACCGGTTCGTCTACCTCTCCGACGTGCTGCCCACCGCATGGCAGGCCGTGCAGTACGCCGGCATCCCCCAGGGCGGCAGCGTGATGGTGCTCGGCCTGGGGCCCATCGGCGACATGTCCGCCCGCATCGCCCAGCACCTGGGTGCCGCGCAGGTCTTCGGCGTGGACGACGTCCCCGAGCGGCTGGCGCGAGCGCGGGCCCGGGGCGTGTCGACCATCGAGACGACGAAGAAGGACGAGGTCGTCGCCGCCGTCCGGGACGCCACCGACGGCCGCGGGCCGGACGCCGTGATCGACGCCGTCGGCATGGAGGCGCACGGCTCACCGCTGGCCACCATCGCGCAGAAGGCGACGGCGATCGTCCCCGACGCGGTGATGGAGAAGGTCATGCAGGTGGCCGGCGTCGACCGGCTCGCCGCCCTGAACACCGCGATCGAGGCCGTCCGGCGCGGCGGCACGATCTCGCTGTCGGGGGTCTACGGCGGTGCCACCGACCCGCTGCCGCTCATGCGCATGTTCGACAAGCAGATCCAGCTGCGCATGGGCCAGGCCAACGTGTGGCGCTGGGTGCCCGACATCCTGCCGCTGGTCGAGGCCGAGGACTTCCTCGGCGTCGAGGAGTTCGCCACGCACCACGTGCCGCTGGAGGAGGCGCCGCGGGCCTACGCCAACTTCCGCGAGAAGAAGGACGGCGCGGTCAAGGTCCTGCTCAAGCCGTGACGGCGGGCGCCCGGGCCGGGTCTTCCCGGCCCGGGCGCATGACCGGTCCGGGCCGGGGCAGGAGCCGGGCATGACGACCACCGCGGAGCAGTCGGGCCAGTTCACCCTCGGAGACCGCACGGTGCACCGGACGGGCTACGGCGCGATGCAGCTGGCCGGGCCGCACGTGATGGGGCCGCCGGACGACCGCGACGGCGCGATCGCCGTCCTGCGCCGCGCCGTGGAGCTGGGCGTCGACCACATCGACACCAGCGACTACTACGGCCCGCACGTGACCAACGAGGTCATCCGTGAGGCGCTGCACCCGTACCCGGACGACCTGACGATCGCCACCAAGGTCGGCGCGCGCCGGACGCCGGACGGTGCCTGGCCGGAGGCCCTCTCCCCCGACGAGCTGCGGACGGCGGTGCACGACAACCTCGACCACCTCGGCGTCGACGCGCTCGACGTGGTGAACCTGCGCATGCCGGGCTTCTCCGCGCCGGTGCAGCGGTCGCTGGCCGAGCCGTTCGAGACCCTCGCCGAGCTGCAGCAGCAGGGGCTGGTCAAGCACCTCGGCGTCAGCAACGTGACCCCGCAGATGCTCGCCGAGGCGCAGGGGATCGCGCCGGTCGTGTGCGTGCAGAACCACTACAACCTGGTCCACCGGGCCGACGACCCGCTGGTCGACGCGCTGGCGCGCGAGGGCATCGCGTTCGTGCCCTACTTCCCGCTGGGCGGCTTCAGCCCCCTGCAGTCGGCGGCGCTGGAGACGGTCGCGCGCCGGCTGGAGACGACGCCGATGCAGGTGGCGCTGGCCTGGCTGCTCGCCCGCTCCCCCAACATCCTGCTCATCCCGGGCACGCGGTCGGTCGCGCACCTCGAGGAGAACCTGCGGGCCGCGGCGCGGGTGCTCGGCCCGGTGGAGCTGCAGGAGCTGGACCGCATCGGCGGCACCGGGGAGCCCGACGTCGCCCTCTGAGGTGCTTCATCGGGACTGAGCACCTCGTGGCCCCCTCAGCCACGGACCGGGCCGAGCACCCGGTCCAGGTACCCGTTGGCCAGCACCCCGGTCGGGTCGAGGCGGTCGCGCACCGCGGTGAACTCGTCGAACCGCGGGTAGCGCTCGCGGAGCACGGCAGCGTCGAGGCCGTGCAGCTTGCCCCAGTGCGGGCGGCCGCCGACCTCGCCGGCGATGCGCTCGAGGGTCTCGAACCAGCGGCCGGGGTCGGTGCCGGCGGGCACGTGCGCGGCGACGTAGGCGCTGTCGCGGCCGGAGGCGGTGGACAGCGGGATGTCGTCGGCGGCCGCCACCCGCACCTCCACGGGGAACGCCTCGCGCCAGTCGCTGGCCTCGTGCGCCCGCCGCAGCTCGCCGAGCACCGCCGGCGCGGCCTCCCGGGGCACCGCGTACTCCATCTCGAGGAAGCGCACCCGGCGGCGGCTGACGAAGACCCGGTGCGCGTGGTCGGTCCACGTGCGCGGGCCGAGCGCCTTGGCCGACATCCGGGCCAGCTGCGGCACCAGGGCGGGCACGCGCTTGCCGGCGGCGACCACGCCGGCGAAGGCGACGTTGGAGAGCACCTCGTCGTCCCAGACCGCCCGCCAGCGCGGCAGCGGGTCGACCTCCTCGATCGGCACCCGGGTGTTGCACTTGAGCAGGACTGCGTCGGTGTGCGGGAACCAGTAGAACTCGACGTGGTCGGTCGACGTCACGAGCTCGTCGAACTCGGCCAGCGCCCGGGTCAGCGTGCCGGGGCCCTCCACCGCGCGCAGGGCGAACGCCGGCACCGCCTGCAGGGTGACCGCGGTGACGACGCCGAGCGCGCCCAGGCTCACCCGGGCGGCGGAGAACACGTCGGCGTCGTGGCCGGCGTCGCAGCGCAGCACCTCCCCCGCGGGCGTCACCAGCTCCACGCCGCGCACCTGCGTGGCGAGCCCCCCGAAGCCGGCGCCGGTGCCGTGGGTCCCGGTGGACAGCGCGCCGGCGATCGTCTGCCGGTCGATGTCGCCGAGGTTGGTCAGCGCCCACCCGCGGCGGGCCAGCTCGGCGTTGAGCCGGTGCAGCGGCGTCCCGGCACCGACCGTCACCAGGCCCGACTCGGTCACGTCGTGGATGCCGACCAGCCGGTCGGCCACCAGCTGCACGTCCTCGGGCCGGCCGATGCCGGTGAAGGAGTGCCCGCTGCCGATCGGCCGCACCCGGCGACCCTCGGCGGCGGCCCGGGTGAGGACGGCGGCGACCTCGTCGGCCGAGCCGGGGTGGACGACGTCGACGGTCGCCGACTGGTTGCCCGCCCAGTTGCGCCACCGCGTCCGCCCGCTGCTGCCCACCGGCTCGTCTCCGTCCACGGCGCCGCACTCCAGCACGGCGGTGTCGCGAGGTCAATGACCTGCCTGTTGACCCCACGTGCCGCGGCCAGCACGCTGCGGCGTCATGGTCACCATGACGCGTCCGGCCGCGGAACCGGCGGAGGCACGACGGCGGCTGGACCGGGCGACCGCCGATCTCGACCCGCCGTTCGCCGTCGTCGACCTCGACGCGCTGGACGCCAACGCCGGCGACCTCTCCCGGCGGGCCGGCGGCAAGCCGGTGCGGGTGGCCAGCAAGTCGGTGCGCAGCCGGGCCGTCCTGCGGCGGGTGCTGGCCCGGCCCGGCTACGCCGGGATCCTGGCCTACGCGCTGCGCGAGGCGCTCTGGCTCGCCGGCGGGGACGACCCGGTCAGCGGGGACGTCGTCGTCGGGTACCCCACGGCCGACCGCGGCGCGCTGCTCCGGCTGGCCGCCGACGAGCGGGCCGCCGCGCGGGTCGCGCTGATGGTCGACTCGGTCGAGCACCTCGACCTGGTCGACTCCGTCGTCCCTGCCGCGGGGCGGCCGGCGCTGCGGGTCTGCCTGGACCTGGACGCCTCGTGGCGGACCGCCGGGGGCCGGGTGCACGTCGGCGCCCGCCGCTCGCCGGTGCACACGCCCGACGACGCCCTGGCGGTGGCGCGCGCGGTGGCCGACCGGCCGGGGTTCGCGCTGGTCGGCGTCATGGCCTACGAGGCCCAGATCGCCGGGGTGGGCGACGCGCCGGCCGGGCGGCCGCTGCGCGGGATCGCGGTGCGCGGCATGCAGCAGCTCTCGCGGCGCGAGCTGGCCGCGCGGCGGGCCGCGGCGGTCGCCGCCGTGCGGACCGTGGCCGACCTGGAGTTCGTCAACGGCGGCGGCACCGGCAGCCTCGAGCGGACCTCGGCCGAGGACGCCGTCACCGAGCTCGCCGCGGGCTCCGGGCTGTACTCCCCCGGGCTGTTCGACGCCTACCGCGCCTTCCGCGGCCGGCCCGCCGCGCTGTTCGCGCTGCCGGTGACGCGCCGCCCGGCGCCCGGCGTGGTCACCGTCGCGGGCGGCGGCTGGATCGCCTCGGGCCCGGTCGGTGGGGACCGCGTGCCGATCCCCACCCACCCCCGGGGGCTGCGGCTGCTGCCGGCGGAGGGCGCCGGCGAGGTGCAGACGCCGTTGCGCGGCGCGGCGGCCGACGCGCTGCGGATCGGCGACCGCGTCTGGTTCCGGCACGCCAAGGCCGGCGAGCTGTGCGAGCACGTCGACGAGCTGCACCTGGTCTCCGGGGACGCCGTCGTCGACGTCGTCCCGACCTACCGGGGCGAGGGCAAGGCCTTCGGCTGACCCCCTCCCCCGTTGATCATCGGCAGGTGGTCGGCCCGCTCGGCGCGTCGCCCAGCCACCTGCCGATGATCAACGCGGCCGGTCGCCGGCCAGGTCCCGCGCGGCGGCGGCGTCCTCGTCGCCGAAGCCGATCTCGCCGACGGCGCCGTGCCGGGCGGCCTGCTGGTCGATCCAGCGCCGGTGCGCCTCCCAGGCCGACTGCCGCGTCGTCCCCAGTGCCGTGCCGATCGCCGCCCACGAGGCGCCGCGGGCCCGGGCGGTGCGCACGGTGAGCTGGCGCCCGTAGCCGGCCTTGCGGGCGATGACCTCGCCGAGGGCCAGCAGCTCCAGCGCCTCGTCGTGGCTCAGCGGCGGGTCGCCCAGCGAGTCCCGCAGCCGCAGCTCGTCGAACCGGCCCACCGCCGCGGCGAGCGTGAACCGGCCCTCCAGCTCCTCGACATCCGGCATGGCGCCAGTGTCCGTCAGGACGGCCTGACGTTCAACGGGCGCGCTGGACCCGCGTCTCGTCGAAGACCGGCTCGGCGGACTCGTACACCCGGCCGTCGGCGCCGAACACGAGGAACCGGTCGAAGGAGCGGGCGAACCACCGGTCGTGCGTCACGGCGAGCACCGTGCCGTCGAAGGCGGCGAGCGCCTCCTCCAGCGCCTCGGCGGAGAGGACGTCGAGGTTGTCGGTGGGCTCGTCGAGCAGCAGCAGCGTGGCGCCGGAGAGCTCGAGCAGCAGGATCTGGAACCGGGCCTGCTGGCCGCCCGACAGCGTCCGGAAGAGCTGGTCGCCCTGCTCGGCCAGCCCGTACCGGCGCAGCACCGCCATCGCCCGGCCGCGGTCGACGCCCGGCCGGCCGGGCTCGCCGTGCCAGAGCAGGTCGACCGGCGTGCGGTCCAGCCAGTCGGGATGGGCGTGGGTCTGCGCGAAGTGGCCAGGGACGACGCGGGCGCCGAGCCGCCAGTCACCCGTGTGCGCGACGTCCTGCCCGGCGAGCAGCCGCAGGAAGTGCGACTTGCCGGCCCCGTTCCCGCCGAGCACGCCGACCCGGTCGCCGTACCAGACCTCCAGGTCGAACGGCCGCATGAGCCCGGTGAGCTCCAGCTGCTCGGCGATCACCGCCCGCACGCCGGTGCGCCCGCCGCGCAGCCGCATCGCCACCTTCTGCTCCGGCGGTCGGTCCGGCGGCGGTCCGGCGGCCTCGAACTTGGCCAGGCGGGTCTGCGCGGCGGCGTAGCGGGCGGCCATCGCCTCGGAGTTCTTGGCCTGCTGCTGCAGGGTGCGCACCAGGTCGACCAGCCGCTGGTGCTCCTCCTCCCAGCGCCGGCGCAGCTCGGCCATCCGCTCGTGCCGGGCCGTCCGGGCCTCGGCGTAGCCGGCGAACCCGCCGCCGTGCACCCACGCCGTCCCGCCCTCGACGGTGACCACCCGGTCGGCGACGCGGGCCAGCAGCTCGCGGTCGTGGCTGACGAACAGCACCGTCTTGCGGGTCTCGAGCAGCCGCTCCTCCAGCCACCGCTTGCCCGGGACGTCGAGGTAGTTGTCGGGCTCGTCGAGCAGCAGCACCTGGTCGGGCCCGCGCAGCAGCGCCTCGAGCGCGAGACGCTTCTGCTCGCCGCCCGACAGGGTGGACAGCTCGCGGTACCTGCACCGCTCGTACGGGACGCCGAGCGCGGCCACGGTGACGGTGTCCCAGGTGATCTCGGCCTCGTAGCCGCCGACGTCGCCCCACTGGCCCAGCGCGTGCGCGTAGGCCAGCTGCGCGGGCTCGTCGTCGGTCTCCATGAGGGCCAGCTCGGCGGCCTCGACCGCGTCCCACGCCTCCCGGACGGCCGGCGGCGACAGGTCGACGAGGAACCGCTGCACCGTCGTGTCGTCGCGGACCGAGCCGATGAACTGCCGCATCACCCCGAGCCCGCCGCTGCGCACCACGGTGCCGGCCTGGGCGGCCAGGTCGCCGCTGATGAGCCGCAGCAGCGTCGTCTTGCCCGCCCCGTTCTCGCCGACGAGGGCGGCGCGGACGCCGTCCCCCACCCGGAACGAGACGTCGTCGAGCAGGACCCGCCCGTCGGGCAGGGTGTGCCGCACACCGGAGACGTCGACCGAACCCACCCGGTCATCCTCCCGGCGCGGGCAACCGGTTTCCGGCGGCCGGGGCCGCGTACGCCGACCTCAGGCCGCGTAGTAGTCGTTGTCGCCGGCCTTCGTGGCGGCGACGGCGTCGCGGAGGACGGCGGTGAGCGCGCCGGTGTCCACCTGGTCGAGCGAGGTGAAGCGGATGCAGCTCTTGCCGCAGGAGACCCTGCCCAGCTGCTCGGCGCGCGACTCGGCGAGGTAGGTGCCCTGCACGACCGCGCAGACGTAGAGCGACAGGTGCCGCTTCTGGGCCGCCAGCGCGATCAGCGGCCAGGGCGTGGCCTCCTGGGCGGACTTCGGCCTGTACGGCATGAGCCCGTACGCCAGCATCCGCTGCGCGCCGACCGGGAACAGCTGCCGGTCGATGCCCGGCGCGGCGGCCATCACCAGCTCGTCGACCCGGCGCAGCTCCTCCTCGCGCGGCCCCGCTGCGGAGAACCAGTCCTCGATGTCGTCGTCGGCCATCGACCCCACCTACGTCACCGTCGAGATCAGGACGGCGGCCACGCCGAGGACCAGCGCCAGCACGAGCACCGCGGCGACCAGCCGCCGGCGGCGTTCGGCGTCCCGGCCGCCGGCACCGCCCATCCCCATCACGGGCGGCACGCTAGCGCGCGGGGACGACGACCGTCAGGCGATCGACTCCTGCAGCCGGATGCGCGCCAGCCGCTCCACCAGCTCCGGCATCGCACCCACCGGCGATCCCCCGAGGTCGCGCCGGCAGTCCCGCACCACCCGCACGATCAGCTGCGGCCGCAGCCGATCGCTGAACTCCTCGGCCAGCCGCGAGACGGCGGACGCGACCGAGCTGTCGGCGGAGGGGTCGCTGGCGGGAGGGACGACCAGGGTCATGGGCTGTCCTTCGCGGCGAGAGGGTCGGGGGTCGTGCTGTCCGGCCCCGTTCCGGATCGCGGAGACTGTGACCGATGGGACGCGGGGTGCGCCAGGGACCTAGGTCCAACGCCCAGGTCAGCCGCGTCGTGCCCACAGCAGCGTGTCGAGCGCGTCGCCCTCGGGTGTCGGACGGCGGACCTGCTCCAGCCGGTCGACGTCGAGCAGCGCGGCCACCGGTGCCAGCCGCTCGACGCTGTGCAGGATCGCCGGCTCCTGCGGCCCGCCGACGCCGTCGGCCAGGTTGGCCACGTCGTGGCCGAGCACGAGCAGCCGGCCGCCGGGGCGCAGCCACCCGACCGCCCGGGTGAGCACCGCGACGGTGTCCGGCTCGGGCAGGTGCAGGTAGGCCACGAGGACCAGGTCGAGCGACGACGCCGGCGCCGTCCAGGCGAGGACGTCGTCCTCGACCCAGGTCACGCGGTCGCTGCCCGGCTGCGCCCTCCCCCGGTCCAGTCCGACCGCGGAGAAGTCGACGGCGGTGACCCGCCAGCCGCGGGCGGCCAGCCAGAGCGCGTGCCGCCCCTCCCCCGCCGCCAGGTCGACGGCGTCCCCGGGCGGCAGGTCCTCGAGCAGCGATGCCACCAGCGCGTTCGGCCCGGCCGACCACTGCTGGCGCTCGGCGTACCTCTGGTCCCACTCCGCGGCGCGCATGCCGCGGAGTGTGTCAGCGCATGCCGCCGGTCACGTTGAGCGCGTCACCGGTCAGGTAGTCGGAGTCGCTGGTGGCCAGGAACAGCGCCGCCCGGGCGACGTCCTCCGGCTCGGCGAGGCGGCCCAGCGGCGAGAGCGCAGCCCAGGCGGCCACCCCCGGCACCGTGCGGTCGGCGCCGCCCATGTCGGTGCGGACGTAGCCGGGGCAGACGCAGTTGACCGTGATGCCGTGCGGGCCCAGCTCCTGCGCCGCGGCCCGGGTGAGCGCGACGACGGCGGCCTTGGACGCCGCGTAGTGCGCCTGCCCGCCGCCGCCGGAGGTCGCCCCGGGGCCGGCCACGTTGACGATCTTCCCGGCGCAGTCGTCGGCCGGGGACCGGAAGGCGATCATCGCCCGCGCCGCCATCTGGGTGGTCACCAGCGTCGCCCGGGTGTTGACGGCGAAGACCTCGTCCCACTCCTGCGGCTCCAGGTCCAGCAGCGCACCGGAGCGCAGGATGCCGGCGTTGTTGACCAGCACGTCCACCCCGCCCAGCCAGGCGATCGCCTTCTCCATCGCCTCCCGCGCGGCGGCGACGTCGGCGAGGTCGACCTCCCAGGAGCGCCCGCCCACCGCCGCGGCGAGGGCGGCGGCCTCGTCGCGCCGACGGTCGAGGACGGCGATCCGCGCCCCCTCGGCGGCGAAGGTGCGGACGATGGCAGCGCCGACGCCCCGGGCTCCCCCCGTGACGACGACACGGCGGCCGGCGAGACGCATCACGGGTCGAAGGTCTACCCACGCGTGCGCGCCCAAACGAACCCGGCGCGAGAATTCGCGCCAGATCCGTCGGCCACGCCTGCCAGAGTGCCGGCATGACGACGCCGCACGAGGTCGCGCTGCTGCGGCTGGCCGCCCAGCGCATCGCCGGTCCGCCGCTGCCCACCGCGGCCGAGACCGTCCGGTGGCTCACCGCCGTCCAGGCGCAGGACTTCCCCGGCGCCCTCACCTCGGTCGCGCTGCGCACGAAGGCCGGCGACCGGGCGGCGGTCGAGGCGGCCCTCGACTCCGGCGAGGTGGTCCGGTCGTGGCCGATGCGCAGCACGCTGCACCTGGTCGCCGCCGAGGACCTCGGCTGGCTGCTCGAGCTCTGCGGGCCGCGGGTGCTGGCGGGCGCGGCCAAGCGCCGGGCGGGCCTGGGCCTCACCGAGGCCGACACCGAGCGCGCCCGCGACCTGGCGGTGGCCGCGCTGCGCGGCGGCGGCCGGCTCGCCCGGGCCGGGCTGCTGGCCGCGCTCGACGGGGGCGGGGTCGCGACCACCGGCCAGCGCGGCTACCACCTGCTCTGGTACCTCGCGCAGACCGGCACGCTGGTCCTCGGCCCGACCGACGGCGGCGAGCAGCTGTTCGTCCTCGCCGACGAGTGGATCACCGCACCGCGCCGGCTGGACCGGGAGGAGGCGCGCGCCGAGCTCGCGCTGCGCTTCTTCCGCGGCCACGGCCCGGCCACCGTCGCCGACCTCGCCCGCTGGGCCGGCATCACCGTCACCGACGCCCGGGCCGGGCTGGCCGACGTCCGCCCGCAGCTGGCCGCGCTCGACGTCGGGGGCACCGAGCACCTGCTCGACCCGGCCACGCCCGACCGGCTCGCCGAGGCCCGCGCCGAGGCCGGCGGTGTCTTCCTGCTGCCCGGCTTCGACGAGTACGTGCTCGGCTACGGCGACCGCAGCGCGGTGCTCGCCGCCGAGCACGCCGACCGGATCGTGCCCGGCGGCAACGGCGTGTTCCGCCCGACCGTCGTCGCCGACGGCCGGATCGTGGGCACCTGGCGGTGGAACGGCAGGGGTGCGAAGCGGTCGCTGGCCGCCGAGCCGTTCGAGGAGTTCGCCGACGACGTCCGGGCGGCGGTCGAGGCCCGGGCGGCGCTGCTGCCCTAGACGACGCCGTTGCCCCGGAGCACGGCCACGGCGGCGACCGTCGCGTAGCCGCGCCACTCCACCGTGGCCGCCGGCGAGTACGAGGCGAAGTCCACCGGCCAGCCGCCGTCGGGCTGCTGCGCCGCGGCCAGCCGGCCCAGGTCGGCGTCCACCACGCCGGCCGCGAACAGGCGGCGGGAGGGGGCGTCGGGCTCGGGGCTGAGGTCCAGCGGGTGCAGCGCCTCGCCCGGCGAGCCGCCGGCCACCGGCACGACGCCGTCCTCGGGCACGAACCGGCGCAGCCGCTCGATCAGGTCGTCGGGCTCGGGGACGGCGTCGGCGAAGCGGACCGCGAACAGCAGCTCGTAGGCGTGCGGGGCGTCCCGCAGCCCGCGGATCACGGCGGTGCAGTGGCCGGTCGCCGTCCTCAGCCAGTCGGACCCGGCGACGTCGGGCCGCACGCGGGCGAGCCGGTGCGCCTGGGCGGCCACCTGGCTCGTCGTCTGCAGCGACGAGGACGTCGGATCGGCACCCACCCAGAACGGTGCGCAGGCGGTCGGGTCGCGCACGGGCAGGGCGAAGGGCAGCCCGCCGTCGGGCAGGGTGGTCCGCTCGAGCCAGGAGAGCAGGGCCGACGCGCGGGGCTCGTCGGGATCGGCGGCCTCGGCGAGCACCTCGAGCGCGTGCATGGCGCCGGCCGGCTGGCTCTCCGGGGCCCGCAGGTCGGGCTCGAGGCCCCAGCCGTAGCCGCCGTCGGGGTTGGCGTAGCCGTCCAGCGCGGCGAGGACGGCGGCCCGGTCGCCCCGGCCGAGCAGCAGGTCGAACCGGCGCCGGTCGAGCACGCGGGCGGAGCCGGTGACGAAGGCGGAGGCGGCGGTCAGGTCGACGTCCATGCCGCTCACGTTGGCATCCGCGCGGGCTACCGACCAGGGTGGAGGCATGGAGTACACGCGCCTGGGTTCGACCGGTCTCGAGGTCTCGCGGATCTGCCTGGGGATGATGAGCTTCGGCGAGCCCGGCCGCGGCAACCAGCCGTGGAGCCTGCCCGAGGACGAGAGCCGCCGGATCATCGAGAAGGCCCTGGCCGGCGGCGTCAACTTCCTCGACACCGCCAACGTCTACTCGGCCGGGTCGAGCGAGGAGATCACCGGCCGGGCGATCCGCGACTTCACGAACCGCGACGACATCGTGCTGGCCACCAAGGTGCACGGCCGGATGCACCCCGGGCCCAACGGCGCCGGCCTCTCCCGCAAGGCGATCCTGCGCGAGCTCGACGAGAGCCTGCGCCGGCTGGGCACCGACCACGTCGACCTCTACCAGATCCACCGGTGGGACCCGCGCACGCCGATCGAGGAGACCCTCGAGGCGCTGGACTCCTGCGTGCGCTCGGGGAAGGTGCGCTACCTCGGGGCGTCGTCGATGTGGGCGTGGCAGTTCGGCAAGGCGCTGCACCTGGCCGGCGAGCACGGCTGGCACCGGTTCGTGTCGATGCAGGACCACTACAACCTGCTCAACCGCGAGGAGGAGCGGGAGATGCTCCCGCTGTGCGCCGACCAGGGCATCGGCGTCATCCCGTGGAGCCCGCTGGCCCGCGGCCGGCTCACCCGCGACTGGGACGAGACGACGAACCGGTCGGCCAACGACGCCTTCGGCAGCAAGCTCTACGACGAGCGCAGCGACCGGGCGATCGTCGAGCGGGTGGCCGAGATCGCCCGCGAGCGGGGCATCTCCCGCGCCCAGGTGGCGCTGGCCTGGGTGCTGGCCAAGCCCGTCGTCACCGCGCCGATCGTCGGGGTGACCAAGGACCACCACCTCGACGACGCCGTCGCCGCGGTGGACGTGCAGCTCACCGACGAGGAGATCGCCCGCCTCGAGGAGCCCTACACGCCCCACGCCCCGGCCGGCTTCTGAGCCGCCCCGAGCAGACCCGTAGCCGCGGCCGGCGTCAGCGGGAGAAGAGGCGGGAGAAGAAGCCCTTCTTCTCCGGCTCCCAGCCCGCCGCGGCCAGCAGGTCGAACAGCGGCTGCTTGATGCGGGAGGTCTCGAACTCGTAGCTCCAGGTGTGCCCCTCCTGGCCGTGCGAGGTGGCCCGGAGGGACATGCCGCCGCCCCACTGCTTGCCGACGGACTTGCCCTTGAAGAACTCCTTCTGGCCGCCGAACTCGATCTTCCCGTCGCGGAAGCGGACGTCGCTCTCGCTCTCGGTCTTGCGCTCGGTGAAGTCGTAGGTGCCCGAGGCCTCGTCGAGGGTGACGGTGATCGCGTAGTCCTTGTCGATCGTCCCGGCCGAGAGCAGCCCCTGGTACGTCACGTCCGCGATGTCCCAGGTCCCGACGATGGTGTTGCCCTGGGCGGTGTAGCGGAACGGCTGTCCCGGCGGGTTGAGCTCGGCGGCCACGCGGGCCTGGGTCTCGGCGATGCTGAGCGGCACGGGATTACGTCCTCGGTCGATCCGGATGGGTGCGGCCGGAGAGTGTGTCCGCCGGGGGCGTCCCGCGCCAGGGGTTCAGCCGCGGCGTTCGACGAGGAACACGGGGATCAGCCGATCGGTCCGCTCCTGGTACTCGGCGTACGGCGGGTAGGCGTCGACCGCCCGCTTCCACCAGATCTCGCGCTCCTCGCCGGAGATCTCGCGCGCGACGCCGTCCCAGGGCTCGGGGCCGTCCTGGACGGTGACCTGGTCGGGTGCCGCCCGGAGGTTGTGCACCCACGCCGGGTGCCTCGGTGCTCCGCCCTGCGAGCCGACCATGGCGTAGACGCCGTCGTGCTCGACCCGCATGAGCGCGTTCTTGCGGACCTTCCCGCTCTTCGCGCCGCGGGTCCAGAAGACCGCGACCGGCAGGCCGGTGTCGCGAAGCGTGTTGGCCTCCCGCCCACCGGTCGCCTCGTAGCGCTCGACCTGCTCGCGGACCCAGTCCTGCGTGCTCGGCTCGTACTCACCCTCCAGCGGCATGGATCCGAGACTAGGTCGGCCGCCGCGGGCCGGCAGAGGAGGACGGCGTTGCGCGGTCTGGCTGCGCGTCCGGCCGGCACGCCCTACGTTCGTCGCCGTGACCGAGGCCGCCTCCACCGCCGACGCGGCGGCACGCATCGCTGCCGCCTACACGACGTCCGGTCCCGCCGTCGAGCTGGGCTCCGTCGTCCTCGACGGGCGGCCGCACCCCGGTGCCGCGGTCCGCGTGCCGCTCGCGATGCTGAACCGCCACGGCCTCATCGCCGGTGCGACCGGCACCGGGAAGACGAAGACGCTGCAGCTGATCGCCGAGCAGCTCTCGGCAGCCGGCGTCCCCGTCGTGCTGGCCGACGTCAAGGGCGACCTCGCGGGGCTCGCCCGGCCCGGGACGCCGGACGAGCGGATCACCCGCCGCGCCGCCGACACGGGTGACGCCTGGACGCCGACCGGCTTCCCGGTGGAGTACCTGGCGCTCGGGGGGCTCGGTACCGGCGTCCCGGTGCGCGCCACGGTCACCGACTTCGGCCCGGTGCTGCTGGCGAAGGTGCTCGGGCTCAACGCCACCCAGGAGAGCTCCCTCGGCCTGGTCTTCCACCACGCCGACGAGGCGGGGCTGCCGCTGCTGGACCTGAAGGACCTGCGGGCCGTCGTCTCGTGGCTCACCAGCGACGAGGGCAGGGGCGATCTCAAGGGTCTCGGCGGGCTGTCGTCGGCCACCGCCGGCGTCATCCTGCGCGAGCTGATCGCCCTGGAGGACCTCGGTGGCGACGTCTTCTTCGGAGAGCCCGCCTGGGAACCGCAGGACCTGATCCGGACGGCGCCGGACGGCCGGGGCGTGATCAGCGCGATCGAGCTGCCCGCGGTGCAGGACCGGCCCGCGCTGTTCTCCACGTTCATGATGTGGCTCCTGTCCGAGCTCTTCGAGGAGCTGCCCGAGATCGGGGACGTCGAGCGCCCGGAGCTGGTGTTCTTCCTCGACGAGGCCCACCTGCTGTTCACCGGCGCCAGCAAGGACTTCCTCGAGGCCGTGACGCAGACCGTCCGGCTCATCCGGTCCAAGGGCATCGGGATCTTCTTCGTCACCCAGAACCCGACGGACGTGCCCAGCGCCGTCCTCGGACAGCTGGGCAACCGGGTCCAGCACGCGCTGCGGACGTTCACCCCGGAGGACGCCACGGCCCTGCGCAAGACGGTCCGCACCTTCCCGCGGTCCGACGACTACGAGCTCGAGGAGCTGCTGACCGGGCTGGGCACCGGCGAGGCCGCGGTGACCGTGCTCTCGGAGCGCGGCGCACCCACTCCGGTGGCCTGGACGGTGCTGCGCGCACCCCGCTCGCACATGGGGACCGTGGACGAGGCGGAGCTGTCCGCCGCGGTCGCCGCCTCCCCGCTGGCCGGCCGGTACCGGCAGGCGGTGGACCGGCAGTCCGCGTACGAGCGCTTGGCGGCCCGCCTCGCCCCGCCTCCCGCGCCCCCGGAACCGGACAGGGACACGCCCCGGGACACGCGGCCACGGCGACGGGCCGAGCCCGAGCCGGCCGATGGCCTGCTCGAGGGCGTGCTCGGTTCGTCGGCGTTCAAGGCGTTCACCCGCTCCGCCGCCTCGGCGCTGGGCCGTGAGATCACCCGCGGCCTGTTCGGCACGCGCCGCCGGCGCCGCTGAAGCGGGCGGTGTGCGCCCGGTCCGTGTGACCGCCGGGCGTCGCAGGTACCGGGTGGCAGGCACCGCGTAGCCCGTGGGGTTACCCGGACGACGTTCCGGGGAAGCCACCGCCGGTGAGGTTCAACGAGGGTGCCGATCTCGAGACGTCGGACGTCTCCGACATCCGCGGCAGCGGAGGCGGGCGCGGCTTCGGTGGCGGGCGCGGCATCGCCGTCGGCGGCGGTGGTCTCGGCCTGGTCGGCCTGGTCATCGTCGTGCTGCTCAACGTGCTCGGCGGGGGCGGCGGCTCCACCGGCGGGGGCGGCGGCGGGCTCGGCGGGCTGGCCGGCTTCGGCGTCAGCCAGGGCCAGGCGGCCGACAACGGCGAACTCGAGCAGGACTGCCGCACCGGCGCCGACGCCAACCGCGACGCGCAGTGCGCCGCCGTGGCGTCGATCAACTCCATCCAGGACTACTGGGAGCAGACCCTCGGCGGCCGCTACGTGCGCACCGACACCGTCTTCTTCACCAGCCAGGTGCAGACCCAGTGCGGCGGCGCGACCAGCGGCTCCGGGCCGTTCTACTGCCCCGCCGACCAGCTGGTGTACATCGACCTCACCTTCTTCGACACGCTGCAGCAGCAGTTCGGCGCCGAGGGCGGCATCTTCGTCAACGCCTACGTGCTCGCCCACGAGTACGGCCACCACGTGCAGAACCTGCTCGGCTTCAACCAGCGGGTGAACCCGGGCGAGACCGGTCCGACCAGCGGCACCGTGCGCCTGGAGCTGCAGGCCGACTGCTTCGCCGGCGTCTGGGCCAACCACGCCGAGACCGTCCCGGACGAGTCGGGCCAGCCGCTGATCAGCGACATCACCCAGGACGACATCGACCGCGCGCTCGACGCGGCCGGCCGCATCGGCGACGACTTCATCCAGCGGGAGCTCGGCGGCGGCACCGTGAACCAGGACGCATTCACCCACGGGTCGTCGGAGCAGCGGCAGAAGTGGTTCACCACCGGCTACGAGACCGGCGACCCGAACCAGTGCGACACGTTCTCCACGAACGACCTCGGCTGAGCGGCCGATAGCCTCGGCCGGGTGGGAGACCTGCTGACCGTCGAGCGCGACGGCGGCGTCGCCGTCCTCACCATCAACCGGCCCGAGAAGCGCAACGCCATGACCGCCGGCATGTGGGCGGCACTGCCGGACCTCCTCGCCGGGCTGGCCGGCGATCCCGCCCTCCGGGTGCTCGTCGTGACCGGCGCCGGGCCGAGCTTCTGCGCCGGAGCCGACATCACCGACCTGCTCAGCGGTCCCGACGCCGACGACCCGATGGCCGGCGTCCGGCGGGACAACCTCGCCGCCCAGGCGGCGCTGCGCACCTTCCCCCACCCGACGGTCGCGGCCGTCCGCGGGCACTGCATCGGCGGCGGGGTCGAGCTCGCCGCCGCGTGCGACCTGCGCTTCACCGACCCCACCGGCGTCTTCGGGGTCACCCCGGCGAAGGTGGGCGTGGTGTACGCCCCGGCGTCGACCAAGGCGCTGCTCGACCTCGTCGGCCCGGCCATGACCAAGTACCTGCTGTTCAGCGGCGAGCTCGTCGACGCACCGACCGCCCTGCAGGCCGGCCTGGTCGACCGGCTGGTGCCGGCCGAGGACCTCGACGCCGAGGTGCGCCGGTTCGCCGACGTCCTGGCCGCCCGCTCGGCGCTCACCCAGCGGGCCACCAAGGAGGTGGTCGCGGCGCTCACCGCGGGCGGCGACGGCGAGACCGAGGTGGCCCGCTGGTACCGCGAGACGATCGCCAGCGGCGAGCTGGCCGAGGGGGTCGCCGCGTTCGCCGAGCGCCGTCCGCCGCGGTTCGGCTGGACCGGCTGACCAGCGGGAATCCCCCGCGCCCGGTGGCGTTGCACGCCGCCATGACCACACTCGGCATCATCGGCGCAGGCAACATCGGCTCGGCGCTCGCGGAGGTCGCGCTCGACGCCGGCTACGACGTCGTCCTGTCCAACCGCCGCGGACCGCAGACCCTCACCGACCTCGTCGCGGACCTGGCCGCCCGCCCCACGAACCGCGGCACCGTCCGGGCCGCGACCGCCGCCGAGGCCGCGGCCGCCGGCGACCTCGCCGTCGTCACGGTGCCGCTGCACGCCTACCGCGACGTGCCGGCCGAACCCCTCGCGGGCAAGGTCGTGCTCGACACGGACAACTACTACCCGCAGCGCGACGGGCACATCGCCGAGCTCGACGACGGCACCGCCACCTCCTCCGGTCTGCTGCAGCAGCACCTGTCCGGCGCGCACGTGGTCAAGGCGTTCAACCACATCGGGGCGCGCGACATCGTCGGGCACCGGACGGCGCCCGACGCCGCCCGCCGCCGGGCGCTGGCCGTCTTCGCCGACGACCCGGCAGCACGCAGGACGGCGGCGTCGTTCGTCGGTGAGATCGGCTTCGACGTCGTCGACGCCGGCACGCTCGCCGACAGCTGGCGGATCGAACCGGGCACGCCCGGGTACGGACCGGATCTGGACGCCGAGGGCCTCCGGGACGCGCTGGAGCGAGCCCGCCGCTCCGTGTGATCGTTCTCGTCTCGGTTTGATCGTGTCGCCCCGGGGGGTACCAGGCGGATCGCACGGCGGCGCTCACCGCCCGATGCGCATGGATGCGCCGGGCGTTCACCGGAGCGCCTCGTACGACCCACACAGACCCGCCGAGGAGGACCGATGACTCACTCCATCGACGCCCCGTTCCCGCCGCCGCCGGCGACCACCACCGGTACCAGCGGCGCATACGCCACGGGCAGCGAACCGTCGACCACCGATGTCGCCAAGGACGAGGCCAAGAACCTCGGCCAGACGGCGCAGCAGGCCGGCAGCCAGGTCGCCTCGACCGCTGCCGACCAGGCCAAGGAGGTCGTCCACGAGACGCAGCGCCAGGCGAAGGACCTGCTCGACCAGGGGCGCTCGCAGCTGAAGGACCAGACGATCGCCCAGCAGCAGAAGGCCGCACAGGGCCTGTCGTCGCTGGCCCAGGAGATGCGCGGGCTCGCCGACGGCACCAGCTCGGGCGCCCCCGGCCCGGCCCGCGACCTGCTGCAGCAGGCCGCCGGCTTCGTCGAGAACTTCTCCTCGAAGCTGCAGAACCGCGAGCCGGCCGACCTGCTCGACGAGGTCCGCAGCTTCGCCCGCCGCAAGCCCGGCACCTTCCTGATCGGGGCCGCCCTGCTCGGTGTCGCCGCCGGCCGGCTGACCAGCGGCGTGAAGGCCGCGCACAGCGACTCCGGCTCGTCCGGGCAGCACGCGGCCGGCACCGGCTACACGTCCAACTACGTCGACCCGGCGCCGAGCTACTCGGCCGGCTACGCCGACAGCGGCTACGCGACCACCACCGCGGGCTACGGCGGCACGACCGGCTACGAGACCACCGGCACCGCCGGTGCCGCCCCGCTGCCGCCGCCTCCGTACGGCACGGTGCCGCCGGCGGGCAGCGTCGTCCCGCCGACCACCCCGGCCGGCTGGGACGACCCGACCCGGCGCACGGGCGGGGTGTGATCCATGAGCACCCCGTACAGCGGCGCCACCGGCTACAGCGGGACGCCCGGCGACACGCAGAGCATCCCCACCGTGGGGCCGGAGCACGGCAACTACGCCGTCGGACCCGAGTCCTACGGGTCGCACAGCGGCAACCTGGGCACCCCGATGACCGAGGAGGGCCGCCCGGACGTCGAGGGCACCTCCGTCGGCCAGCTGATCGGTGAGGTCACCAAGGACCTCTCGGTGCTGATGCGCCAGGAGCTCGAGCTCGCCAAGGCCGAGCTCAAGGTCGAGGCCAAGAAGGCGGGCCAGGGCGCCGGGATGTTCGGCGCCGCCGGCTTCGCCGGCTACATGGTCCTGCTCTTCCTCTCCATCGCCCTGTGGTGGGCGCTGGAGAACGTCATGGACGCCGGCCTGGCCGCGCTGATCGTCGCGGTCATCTGGGGCATCGTCGCCGCGGTCACCTACTCCATGGGCCGCAAGAAGTTCCGCCAGGTGAACCCAAAGCCCGAACGGACCGTCGAGACGCTGCAGCAGGTGCCCAGCGCTCTCAAGCCGAACTGACCAGACTTGGAGTTGCAGAGATGACCAGCAGTGACCCGGACGTCATCCGGCGGCAGATCGAGGACACGCGGCGCGAGCTGAGCTACGACGTCGACGCCCTCAACGAGAAGGTCAACCCGGCCCGCGTCGTGGACCGCCGCGTCGCGAACGTGAAGGGCCGCTTCACCAGCGTCAAGGAGAAGGTGATGGGCAGCGCCTCGAACACGACCTCCGACATGCACGGCATGGCGCAGCACGCGGCCGGCTCCGTGCAGGGCGCCGCGTCCAACGCGGCCGGCTCCGTGCAGAACGCCGCCTCCAGCGCGGCCGGCTCGGTGCAGAACGCCGCGTCCTCCGCGGTGAGCACGATCCAGGAGGCGCCGGACATGGTGGTGCGGCAGGCCCAGGGCAACCCCCTGGCCGCCGGGCTCATCGCCTTCGGCGTCGGCTGGCTGGTCTCCAGCCTGCTGCCCGCGACGCAGAAGGAGCAGCAGCTGGCCCAGCAGGCCGAGCAGGCGCTGCGCGAGAACAAGGACGCGCTGCTCCAGCCGGCCAAGGAGGCCGCGCAGGAGATGGGCGAGCAGCTCAAGCCCGCCGCCCAGCAGGCCGTCGAGGAGGTCAAGTCCACCGCCCAGGACGCCGCCCAGACGGTCAAGGGCGAGGGCCAGTCGGCCGTGCAGGACGTCCAGGGCCAGGCCCAGCAGTCCAAGGAGACGGTGCAGAGCCAGGCGTCGAGCTCCTGACCTGAGCTGATCCGACGGCGGCGCCGTCCTCACCCGCAAGGGGTGGGGACGGCGCCGCCGTGCTGCAGGCGCTCCCCCGGGACGCCGTTGCTCCTCCCGTGGAGGCACCGGACGCGACCCCGCGGGTCCTCGTCGCCGACGACGAGGACGACATCCGCGCGCTCGTCGGCGTGGCCGTCCGCAAGGCCGGCTGCACGGTCGCGGCGTCGGTGGCCGACGGCACCGCCGCGCTGACCGCCGCCCGGGCCGAGCTGCCCGACCTCGCCGTCCTCGACGTCACGATGCCCGGCAGCACCGGGCTGGAGGTCTGCGGCGCGTTGCGCGCCGACGCCGCGACCGCGGGCATCCGGGTGCTGCTGCTCTCGGCCGGGGCCTCCCCCGACGACGTCGCCCGCGGCCTGGCCGCCGGGGCCGACGCCTACCTCGCCAAGCCGTTCGGCGTCGCCGCGCTCGCGACCCGGGTGCGGGAGCTGACGGCGTGACCGAGCTCGCCGATCCCGCGCACGTCGTCGCGGAGCTGCGCCGCACCCTGGCCCGGCAGGCGGCGCAGATCGAGCGGCTCGAGGCCGAGCAGGCCGCGCTGCACACCCAGATGCAGACCCGCGGCGAGGAGCTCGAGGTCGCCACCCGCATGCTGCGCGCCCGCGCGCGCACGATGACCAGCGTCATCGACGCCGTCACCGAGCAGTCGATCATCGGCACCGACCGCGACGGCGTCGTCCGCGTGTGGAACCCCGGCGCGGAGAAGATGCTCGGCCTACCGCGGGCCGAGGTGGTCCGCCTGCGCTCGATCACCGAGTTCCACCTGCCCGAGGAGCTGGCCGAGGCCGCGGAGGCCGCCGGCGTCCCCGCCGGCATCGACGCCCTCGTGCACGCCGCCCAGGAGCACGGCAGCGACGTCCGCGACTGGACCTGCGTGGCCGCCGACGGCTCGCACCGCACGGTGTCGGTCGCCATCACCCCGCGCACGGACGACGACGGCGTGCACGCCGGCTGGAACTTCGTCGGCACCGACATGACCGAGGTCCGCGCCACCGAGCGGATGAAGGACCAGTTCGTGAGCCTCATCAGCCACGAGCTGCGGACCCCGCTCACCTCGATCCTCGGGTACCTCGAGCTCGTCCTCGACGACCAGGAGGAGCCGCTCACCGAGACGCAGACCGGCTACCTGCGCACCGTCGAGCGCAACGCGCAGCGCCTGCTGGGCCTGGTCGGCGACCTCCTGTTCACCGCTCAGGTCGAGGCCGGCCGGTTCACCCTGAGGCCCGAGGACGTCGACCTGGCCGCCGTCGCGCGCGCCGCCGAGGAGACCGTCCGGGTGACCGCGGCGGCCGCCGGCGTGGAGGTGCGCGTCGACGTCCCCGTCGACGGGCTGGTCGTGCGCGGGGACGCGATGCGGCTCGGCCAGGCCTGCGACAACCTCGTCTCCAACGCCGTCAAGTTCACGCCGACCGGCGGGCGGGTCACGATCGCGCTGCGTGCCGACGTCGGCGAGGACGGCTCCCCCGTGGCCCGGCTGTCGGTGAGCGACACCGGCATCGGCATCCCCGCCGGTGAGCAGGGCAAGCTGTTCACCCGCTTCTTCCGCGCCTCCACCGCGCGGCGCAGCGCCGTCGCCGGCGTGGGCCTGGGCCTGTCGATCACCAAGGCCATCACCACCGCGCACGGCGGCACGCTGGACCTCACCAGCGCCGAGGGCCGCGGCACCACCTTCACGCTCACCCTCCCCCGCGCCTGATCCCCGCTTTCCGCGCCGAAAGCAGGGCCGCTTTCGGCGCTGAAAGCGGGGCCGGGCCGCCGTGAGCCCCTGATCTGCGGGTTTCCCGCACGAGCCTTGCGGATCCCTTGCGGATCCCGGGCGGGTGCCCTGCGGTTGCCCGCCCAGAGTTCTCCCTGTCGCCGGGAACCCGGTGGCGCAACGGACACAGGGAGAAGCACGGACATGAGCAGCAAGACCCGCCGCAGCAACACCCGCAAGGTCGTCGGCTCGCTGGCCATCGCCGGCGCCGCCGCCGCCGTCGCCGGCCTCGGCACCTTCGGTACCTTCACCGACAGCACGACCCCGGTCGCCACCACGGTGCAGACCGGCACGGTGGACATCAACCTGAACCAGCCGAGCGGCGCCTACTCGATCCCGGTCACCACGACCAACTTCGTGCCCGGTGACTCGCTCACCCGCGCGGTGAACCTCACCAACGACGGCAGCTCGGCCCTCTCCTCGGTCACGCTGACCTCGGTCGCCACCGGCACCGCCACCAACCTGACCACCGACGCGGTCAACGGCCTGCAGCTGTCGCTGAAGTCCTGCTCGGTCGCGTGGACCCAGGGTGGCACCGCCGCCGCGCCGTCCTACAGCTGCTCGGGCACCGAGCGCAGCCTGTACGCCGGCCCGGCCGCCGCGACGGTCGCGCTGAGCAACCCGGCCAGCCTCAACGCCGGTGGCGCGGACCACCTCGTGTTCTCCGTGTCGCTGCCGACCTCGGCCGACAACTCCTTCCAGGGCAAGAGCGCCTCGCTCAGCCTGACCTTCACCGGCACGCAGCGCGCCGCTGCCGCCAAGTGATCGCGGTCCGACGACTCCTCAGGGACATCTGATGACCGCCGTGCTCCCCGTCCGCCGCCCGGGGGCAGCCCTCGCGCTGCCCCCGGAGGCGGGGACCGCCACCCGCCGGGCCGGAGTGGCGCGCACGATCTCCGCCGGCCTCGTCCGCTGGTCCGTCCGCGGGCTGCTCGCGGCCGCCGTGCTCGCCTTCGCCGTCCTGGCCGTCGGCCCGCACGTCCTCGACTACCGGACGATGACGATGCTGACCGGCTCCATGGCCCCGCAGATCGAGGCCGGGGACGTGGTGATCTCCACCCCCCTCGACGTCGAGGACGTCACCGAGGGCATGGTGATCAGCTACCACATCCCGATCGACGACCACCGCGTCGTCACCCACCGGGTCGTCTCCGTCGAGCACGGCGACGACGGCAGCGTCACCGTCCGGACCAAGGGCGACGCGAACACCGCGGTCGACCCGTGGCAGGCGACGCTGCAGGGCGACACCGCCTACCAGGTGCAGGCCGTCGTCCCCGAGCTGGGCCACGTCATCCAGTTCCTGCGGGAGCCGGTCGTCTCCAAGACCCTGGTCTGGGGCGCCCCGGCGCTGCTGGCCGGCTGGCTGATCCTGTCGATCTGGCGGCCCGAGAACGAGGAGGACGAGAAGTGACCCGCACCGTCCTCGACTCCGACGGCGTCCTTCGGCTCCTGGCCCGCCTGCACGGCCCCGCGGACCGGCAGGACCTCCTGCCGCTCGTCGACGCCGACGACCTGCACGAGGTCGACCTGGACGCCGAGCTCTGGAACCGCTTGCCGGACGCACCCGCCGCCAGCACCGACCGCTGACCACCGCACACCGAAGACCTCGAGGGGAGGACCCGGACATGACCCGCATCCGCCGCATCGCCGTCCTGCTGGGCACGGCCGCCGCCGTGCTCCTCGGCACCGCGCTCCCGGCCGGCGCGCAGTTCTCCAACGCCGCCGGCCTGCCCACCACGGCCGTCTCCACGGTGACCGTGGACGCCCCCACGAACCTCAACTTCGGTGGCACCAAGTGCACCACCACGATCCACGCCGACGGGACGACGACCACCACGCTGAACGCCAAGCTCTCGTGGCGGGCCAGCAACACCCGTGGCGTCAGCGGCTACCGCGTCGTCGCGCTGGTCAACGGGTTCCCGTACCCCATCGACGAGGTGCCGGCCTCGGTCACATCGCTGACCGGCAACTACGACGCCTCCATCGTCAACAACAACAACATCACCGTGACCGTCACGACGCTCACGTCCTACGGCTGGACGAAGCAGTCCCAGCAGGTCGGAGTCATCAAGTGCTGACCGCCCTCGTCGTCGACCCCTCGCAGGACGCCCGCCGCCGCGTCGGCGCCCTCCTCCGCCTCGGCGGGTGGCACGTGGTCGAGGCCACGGACGCCGCCTCGGCCCTGCGCCTCGCCGCCGCCCGGGACCTGGACCTGATCGTCACCGACGTCGTCCTGCCCGGCGAGACCGGCCTCTCGATGCTGAGCCGGCTGCGCACCGCCGGCTCCCGGGCCCGGTTCCTGGTCGTCACCGCCGACCCGACCGACCGCATCCGCGCCGCCGCCGCCTCCGTGGGCGCCATGGCCTGCCTGGCCAAGCCGATCGACCCGCGGGCGCTCATCGACTTCCTGCGCCGCCGCGCCGGGGCACCGGCCGCGCGGGCCCGCCACCTGCGGGTCGTCCGCGACGCCGAGCCGGTGGCCGCCGACCCGGCCGACGTCGACGCCGCGACCATGGGCCGGCTGCAGGAGATGTTCATCAGCGCGCTGCCGCACCGCCTGTCGCTGATCGCCGACGGCGCCAAGGCCGGCGACGCGATGGCCGTCGCCGCGGCCGCCCTGACGCTGGGCGGTGCCAGCGGTCAGCTCGGCCACCCGCAGATCGCCGCGGTGTGCCAGGAGATCGCGGCGGAGGCCCGCCGCGGGATCGTCTCGCAGAACCGGCTGATGGAGCTGCAGGTGCTGAGCCTGCGGGCCACGCGCACCAGCCAGGCGGCCGCGGGGGCCGTGCTGGCGGGGATCTGAGGGCGGGCGGCTCAGGCGACGAGGCGGTAGCCGACGCCGCGGACGGTCTTGATCTCGGGGTTGCTGAGCCCCGCGGCCTGCAGCTTGCGGCGCAGGTTGGACATGTGCGCCTCGACCAGCCGGAGGTTGCCCTCCCAGTCGGTCTGCCAGACCTCGCGCAGCAGCGTCTCGCGCTGCAGCACCCGGCCCGGCCGCGAGGCCAGCGCGGCCAGCAGGTCGAACTCGGTGCGGGTCAGGTCGACGACGGCGCCGTCGACCCGCACCTCGCGGCTGTCCTCGTCGACCTCCAGCTCGGCCAGCCGGCGCACCGTCTCCTCCACCGACTCCCGCGGCGCGGGGACGACGGCGGCGCGGGGACGGCGCAGCAGCGCCTGCACGCGGGCGACGAGCTCGCGCGGCGAGAACGGCTTCGCCATGTACCCGTCGGCACCGACGGCGAGGCCGATCAGCAGGTCGACCTCCTCGGCGCGCGCGGTGAGCATGAGGACGTAGCACTCGGTCTCCGCGCGGAGCCGGCGGCACACCTCGGTGCCGTCGGCGTCCGGGAGCCCCAGGTCGAGCACGATGAGGTCCGGCGTCTGCCGACGGACCTCCGCCAGGCAGTCCGCGCCGGTGCTCACCGTGCGGACGTCGAAGCCGGCCTTGCCGAGGACCGTCGCGACGAGCTCACGGATCTCGTCGGTGTCCTCCACCACGAGCACGCTCTGGTCGGGCAACGAACCACTCCTCCTCCGCGACCTCGCCGTGGGCCGGCCCCAGGCGTCACCTGGTCGGGTGATCGGCAGCGGGCGGGGCCGACTTGAGCGGGCGGGGCAGCCGCCAGTGGCGCACCTCACCCGTCCGGGCGAATGGATCGCGCGGCCGGCCGGGTAGGTGAATCGGGTCACACGGGCACGGCGCTGACCTGGGGAGGAAGACGGAGAGCACCTGGGCGACTCCGCCGATCCCTGCGAGCGCCAGCGCACGCTCTTAGCGTCGAGAAACGATGCCTTCGATCCGAGAGCACCGCACCGAGACCGCACCCGCCACCGCGAAGGGGCGCCGGCTCGACCTCGACGTCGTCCGGGGCCTGGCCATCCTGCTGGCCCTGGGCTGGCACTTCTCCGGCCCCAGCGGCAGCTGGCTCGTCGACGCCCTGCAGTTCCCCGGCCGCATGTTCGGCTGGGCCGGCGTCGACCTGTTCTTCGTGCTCAGCGGCTTCCTCATGGGCCGGCTCGTCCTCGCCGAGCACGCCCGGACCGGCAGCTTCGACGGACGCCGGTTCACCGTCCGCCGTGTGCTCAAGCTCTGGCCGGTGCTCTACGTCTTCCTGGCGGTCCACGCCCTCCTCGGCAGCGAGCCGCTGGGCTCCTACCTCTGGCAGAACGCGCTGCACGTGCAGAACTACGCGGGCACGTCACTGGCGCACCTGTGGTCGCTGGCGGTCGAGGAGCACTTCTACCTGGCCCTGGCGCTGCTGTTCCCGCTGCTGGTCCGGCGCCGCGGCGGCAGGCTCGAGCTGTTCGCCGGCGTCCTCGTCGGCGTCCTGGTCGCCGCGCTCGTCCTGCGGATCACCGGCGGGCTGGCCGGGGTGAGCGAGACCCGGCTGCAGTGGCGCACGCACTTCCGGGTCGACTCGCTGGCGGCCGGGGTGCTGCTCGCGGTGGTCAGCGTGCGCTGGCCGGAGCGGTTCGCCGCGCTGCAGCAGCGGCGGCGCGCGCTGCTCGCGGTGCTGGCCGGTGGCCTCGTCTTCCTGTGCACCGTCGGCAAGCAGGGCCTGGTGGGCAGCACCATCGGCTTCACGGTGGCGTACGTGACCGCCGCCGCCGTCCTGCTGCTGCTCTACCGGGCGGCGTGGGTGTCGCGCGCGCGCTGGGTCAGCGCGCCGGTGGCCGCGCTCGGCCGGTACTCGTACGGCATCTACATCTGGCACATCTTCGCCGCGCACACGGTGCTGGGCTGGCTCGGCCGGAGCCCGGACGACGCCTCGCCCGCCGCGCTGGCGGTCAAGTACGGCTCCGCCGTCCTGGTCGGGATCGCCGCGACGGTGCTCGTCGAGCGGCCGGCCCTGCGGCTGCGCGACCGGCTCGTCCCGGCCACCCCGACGGAGAAGGTGCTGACCGACCCCGCGCTGGTGCCCGAGCGGCCGCACCGGCCGCTGCACCCGCCGGTGCTCGAGGCGCCCGTCCTGCCGGTCCGCCTGCTGGCCAGCTAGCCTGCCGCCTAGTTCAGGTTGCGCGTGCCGGGCGGCAGCACACCGCCGGCGACCAGCTCGGCGGTGGCGTCCTGCAGCGCGGTCAGCGCGACCCGCTGCGTGAACGGACCGGTGGAGACGCGGGCGACCCCGAGCTCCTGCAGCTCGCGCACCGGCAGCGAGACCCCCGGGACCGCGATGACGCTGAGCTTCCGCGGGCCGAGCCCGTCGACCAGGGCGGCGATCTCGTCGCGGGCCACGGCCCCGGGCACGAACACCACCGGCGCGCCGGCCTCCAGGAAGGCGCGGCCGCGCCGGACCGCCTCGGCCACCAGCTCACCGCGGTCGGCGTCCCGCCCGGCACGCAGGAGCGCGTCGGTGCGGGCGTTGAGCACGAAGTCGATGCCGGCGTCGCGGCCGGCGCGGACGACGGCCTCCACCGCGGCGACGGCGTCGCCGAGCGGCTTCATCTGGTCCTCGAGGTTGCCGCCGACGGCGCCGGCCTCGATCGCCCGGCGCGCCGTCTCCCCCGCGTCGCCGTAGCCCGCCTCGAAGTCCATGGTCACGGGCAGGTCCACGGCCGCGGTGATCCGGCCGACCATGTCGAGGTGCAGGTCCAGCGGGATGTTCTCGCCGTCCTCGTAGCCGAACGTGGCCGCGATCGAGTGGCTCGCCGTGGCCAGCGCCCGCACGCCCTCGGTGCCCGCGACGACCGTCGCCGAGACGACGTCCCAGACGTTGGCCAGCACCAGGATCTCCGGTGCGGTGTGCAGGTCGAGCAGCGTGCGGGCGCGGGTGGCCAGGTCGGTCATGCGGCCGACCCTACGGCCGCGGGTCAGCCCTGGGCGGCGGCGACCGCGGTGGAGAGCTCGCCGACGAACCGGTCGAGCACCCACGGGATCGACAGCACGCTGACCGCGCTGGCGCCGAACACGAAGCCCGGGTCGTCGACGACGACGGCCGACCCGCGCGCGATGGCCGGCACCTGCGCGTAGACGGGCTGCGAGGTGACCTCGTCGGCCGGCCCGGCGGTCCAGGCGACCAGGACGTCCGAGGTGATCTGCGGCGCCTGCTCCAGCGACAGCGTCGAGTAGAAGCTGGTCTGCTCGCCGGTGCCGGCGAGGGTCTGCACGGCCGGGTCCAGGGTCAGGCCGAGCCCCTCGACGAGCTGCACCCGCGGGTCGCTGGCCAGGTACACGAACATGGAGTCGGCGCCGAGGTTGGCGTAGCTGAAGGTGACGCCCTCGAACTCGGGGTGCTCCGCGGCGAGGTCGGCGATCTGCTGGTTCGTCTCGTCGATCAGCTGCTGCGCCTCGTCGTCGCGGCCGAGCGCCTCGCCGATGATCCGGGTCTGGTCCTCCCACGGCGTCGCCCAGGCCTCGTCCGGGTAGGCCACGGTCGGCGCGATGCCGGTCAGGCTGTCGTAGACCGACTCCTCGAAGCCGTCGTACGGCGCCAGGATCACGTCGGGCGCGAGCGAGGCGATCTCCTCGAGCGGGTAGCCGTCGGTCGTGTCGATCAGCGTCGTCTGCTCGGGGTCGTAGAGGTCGGCGTTCCACGGCAGGACGCCCTCGTCGTCGCCGCCGTAGGCGTAGGCCGGCATGCCGACCGGCGTGACGCCCAGGGCGTAGACGACGTCTTGCGCGCTCCACCCGAGGACGACGACCCGCTCCGGCTCCTCCTCGATCGTCGTCTCGCCGAACACGTGGTCGATCGTCACGGGGAAGGCGCCGTCCGAGCCGCCGCCCGAGGCGCCCGAGCCGGACGCCTCCTCCGTGGGCTCCTCGGAGCCGCCGCAGCCGACCAGCAGGGTCAGGGCCGCGAGGGCCGGCAGGGTGGCGCGGATGCGCATCGGACGGTTCTCCTCGACCTGGTCGCGGGACGGGCCCCGCGAGAGAAGGGAAGGCTACCCTAACCAGCGCAGCGTTCTGTCGATCGGCCACCCGCGTTTGACACGTGACATCGGTCGGTGTCACATGGGACGCGTGGCCGGCCTCGACGTCCTCGCCTTCGACAGCCTCGGGTCGATCGCGACCATCGGGGTGTTCGGCCCGGCACTGGTGCTCGTCGCCCTCGTCGTCGGCGCGGTGGTCCGCGACCGGCGGCTCGCCCCGCGCGAACGGGCGGAGGCGGACCTCAGCCCGGAGACCCCGCCGGCTTCCTGAGCTCGGCCTCGACCGCGACCTCCACGGCGGCGGCCATCTCGCGGCGGAACGTGGCCAGCAGCGCCTGCGCCGCCGCCGGCTGCAGCCGGGTGACGGTCGCCTGCGCGCGCTCCAGCTGCTCGGGGGTGGCGCCCGCGTCGGCCAGCGCGCGCCAGCCGGTCTCGACGAACATCTGCACGTAGGTCTGCGCGATCGCCCGGACGTGCTCGGCGACGGCCAGCTGCGCGGTGATCAGGGCCTCCGGCGGGACCCCGAGCTCGACCACCTGCAGCCCGGCGGTCAGCAGCGCCGGGTCGAGCACCCGCAGCCGGTCGCCGTCCAGCCGCTCGACCAAGCCCAGCGCGACCAGGCCGTCGACCAGCCGGTCGTCCTCGGCCACGCCGGCCCGGGCGGCCAGCTCACCGGCGGTGGTCTCCTCCGGCTCCGGCGGCAGCCACGGCGCCAGCAGCGCCCGGTGCAGCGCCAGCGTGGCCGACCCGGCGGTCTCCGGCGCGGCGGCCAGCGTGCGCTCGATCATGTTGAGCGAGTAGCCCTCGGCCAGCATCTCCCGCACCAGGCGCAGCCGGGCGACGTGCTCGCGGCCGTAGTAGCCGGTGCGGCCGACCAGCCGCGGCGGCGGCAGCAGCCCCCGCGCCGCGTACGCGCGCACGTTGCGGACGGTCACGCCCACCACGGCGGCGAGCTGGTCGACCGTCAGCTCGCGGTCGCCGTCCTCGCCCGTCGCCTGGCTCACGGATCCCAGGCTAGCGCCGTCCGCTATGTATCACTTGGCGATGTCACGCCAACTAGTGTCAAATAGGGAGCCATGACGACGACGGCGTCCGTCCTCGCCGCGGCGGAGGACCGCCCCGCCGGCGGTGCCGCCCTGGGCGAGGTCGTCCTGGCCACCGCCCTCGGCCTGTTCCTCACCGCGCTGCTGCTCGGCGTGGTCTGGCTGCACCGCACCCGCCGGTGGAGCGGGCTGACCCGCCTCGGCGACCGGCTCGGCCGCGCCACCGGCGTCCCGGCGTGGGTGGCCCTGCCCACCGTGCTCACGACGGTGTCCCTGCTGGTCGCGCTGTTCGGGATGATGTGGGACATCAGCCTGCACATCGACGTCGGGCGCGACTCGGGGCCGCTGGCCAACCCGGCCCACTACTTCATCCTCTTCGGGCTGTTCGGCGTCTTCGCCGGCGGCGTGCTGGCCTGCGCCATGCCGCTCGGCGAGCGCCCCGGGCCGGTCCCCGTCCGCTTCCTGCGCGGCTGGTACGTGCCGGTCGGCGGCGTCCTGCTGACCGCGTCGGGCTTCTACGCGCTGCTCGGCTTCCCCCTCGACGACGTCTGGCACCGGTTCTTCGGCCAGGACGTCACGCTGTGGGGCCCCACGCACCTGATGCTCATCGGCGGCGCCGGGCTGTCGCTGGTCGGCCTGCTGCTGCTCGAGCAGGAGGGCCACGGCGGCGCCTCCACCGACGACGGCGACCGCAAGGTCGGCAGCGCCGGCCGGTACCTGCGCCAGGCGTCGGCGATGGGCGGGCTGCTGCTCGGCCTGTCGGTGTTCCAGGGCGAGTACGACTTCGACGTCCCCCAGTTCCGCCAGGTGCTGGCGCCGCTGATGATCGCCGGTGCCGCGGGCGTCGCGCTGGTCGCCGCCCGGCTGTGGATGGGCCGCGGCGGCGCCCTGCTCGCGGCGTTCTTCTTCCTCGCCGTCCGCGGCACGGTGAGCCTCCTCGTCGGGCCCGTCCTCGGCGAGACGACGCCGTCCTTCCCGCTCTACCTCGGCTCGGCGGTGGTCGTCGAGCTGCTCGCGCTCGCCGGTCCCCTGCTCCGGCGACCCCTGCTCTACGCGGCGGTGGCCGGCCTCGGCATCGGCACCCTGGGCCACCTCGGCGAGGCCGGGTGGAGCAACCTGGTCAGCACGCTGTCGTGGGGCAGCGACACCGCCGTCGAGGGCACCCTCATGGCGCTGGTCGGCGGGCTGGCCGGAGCGATGCTCGGCGCACTGCTCGCCCTCGGCCTGCGCCGCCGGCTGCCGCGGCCCGCGGTCGCCCGCGGCGTGCTGGTGGCGAGCCTGGCCGCGATCGCGGCGGCCGTCGCCAACGGGCTGATCGCCACCGTGCCCGACGACGTGCAGGCCACCATGGGCATCGAGGAGGTCACCGACTCGCCGCGCACCGGCGTCGTCACCGTCCAGCTCGTCCCGGACGACGCCGTCGACGACCCGGCGTGGGCGCAGATCACCTCCTGGCAGGGCGGCGGCCTGGTGGTGGACGACCTGGAGGAGGTCGGCCCGGGCACCTACCGCACCACCGAGCCGGTGCCGCTCGACGGGACGTGGAAGACCATGCTGCGGCTGCACGACGGCCGCGTGCTCACCGCCGTCCCGATCTGGCTGCCGGAGGACCCGGTCATCGGCGCCGAGGAGATCGCGGCCACCGACGGCGTGACCCGCGAGGCGATCCCCGAGAAGGAGCTGCTGCAGCGCGAGCAGACCGACGACGCCCCGCGCTGGCTGTGGGGCGCCTCCAGCCTGGTGGTCCTGGCCTGCACGCTGGCGATCCTCGCCGCGATCTCGTGGGGCGTGGGCCGCTACTCGCGGCGCGGCAGCGCGAGCGAGGCCTTCACCGACCGGCCGGCCGACGCCCCCGAGCCGACCGGCACCGGCCGCCGGTGAGCCGGCTGCTCCGGGCCGCCGTCCCCGCCGGGGTGGCCCTCCTCCTCACCGGCTGCGCCGGCACCGCGCCACCGCCGGCCCGGGCGGACCCGACGAGCTCGGCACCGGGGGCGACGTCGTCCACGACCGCGTCCGCCGAGCCGAGCACGCCGGCGCAGGTGGTCGAGGTGGCCTACCGGGGCGGGCAGGTCAGCGGCGGCGGCCGGATCCCGGTCGCCCTCGGGACGACGGTGACGCTGGAGGTGACCAGTGACGTCGCCGACCACGTGCACGTGCACGGCTACGACCTGATGGCCGACGTCGCACCCGACGCCCCGGGCACGGTCACGTTCGAGGCCACCGTCCCCGGGGTCTTCGAGGTGGAGCTCGAGGAGCTCGGTCAGGAGCTGCTGTCCCTGCAGGTGCGGTGACCGACGTCCTCGCGCACGGGGTCGGCTCGCGCACCGACCTGCCGATCCCCGGCGGCCTGGCGCTCTACGGCGGCGGCTTCGCGATCCTCGCCAGCTTCGCCGTCCTGCTCCTGGTCTGGCGCCGGCCGCTGCTGGGGAACGCGTCGTCGGGCCGCCCCGTGCCGACGTGGCTGCAGCGGGCCGCCGACAGCGCCGGCGTGCGCACCGCGCTGCAGGCCGGCGCCCTCGTCGTCGTCCTGTTCGTGCTCGCCGTCGCGCTGGCCGGGCCGCGGGAGGCGGCGCGCAACCTGGCGCCCTGGGCGCTGTACGTCACGTTCTGGGTGGGGCTGGTGCCGGCGAGCCTGCTGTTCGGGCCGGTCTGGCGGGTGGTCAACCCGCTGCGCCTGCTGGCCCGCGCCCTGCCCGGGCGAGGCCGCGCGGCCGCCCGGCTGCCCGCCCTCGGCCTCTGGCCGGCCGCGGGGTCGCTGCTGGTCTTCGTGTGGCTGGAGCTGGTGCCGGCCGACCGCGCCGAACCGGCCGTCGTCGCCGGGTTCGTCATCGGCTGCGCCGTGGTGCACCTGACGGCCGCGTGGTGGTTCGGCGACGGCTGGTTCGCCCGCGGCGACGGCTTCGAGGTGTACTCCACGCTGCTCGGCCGGCTCTCGGTCTGGGCGCGCCGGGACGACGGCCGGGTGGTGCTGCGCGACCCGCTGACCAACGCGCTGGCGACCCCGCCCGAGCGGGGGCTGGCGGCGGTGGTCGTCGTCCTGCTGGGGTCGACGGGCTTCGACGGGCTCACCCGCACCGCCTGGTGGCAGAGCGGCCCGGGCGCCGGGGACGGCGTGCTGACCGGCACCGCGGGGCTGCTGGCGTCGACCGCGCTGGTGGCCGGGCTGTACGTCGCCGGCACCCGCCTCTCGGCGCGGATGGGCCGGCAGGCGGGCCGGCACTCGCCCCGCCTGTTCGCCGCCACCGTCCTGCCCATCGCGCTCGGCTACACCGTCGCGCACTACTTCAGCCTGTTCGTCCTCGACGGGCAGAACACGTGGATCCTGCTCAACGACCCGTTCGGCACCGGCGGTGACCTCTTCGGCGCAGCGGGCAACGTGGTGGACCTGACCGCGGTCGGTCCCGACGCCATCGCCTACGTGCAGGTCGGGTCGGTGGTCGCCGGCCACGTCGTCGGGGTCACGCTCGCCCACGAGCGGGCGCTGCGGCTGTTCCCCGGCGCCCCGGCGTCCGACCAGCTGCCGCTGGTCAACGTCATGATCGTCTTCACGATCGCCGGGCTCGGCCTGCTCTTCGGCTTCTAGGGGTCACCCGTCCGGGTGGACGTCCCCCGTCCCGGCTCCAGGACGGCGCCGGCGGGGCCGATGCGGCGGATGCCCGCCCAGGTCGAGGAGAGGGGCGACGGTGATCGCACTGACGCGCACCACCGGGGAACGCTGCTGCCTGGACCCGGCCGCGATCGAGCGGCTCGAGGCGCACCCGGAGACCGTGGTGTTCCTGACCGACGGCGCGAAGTACGTCGTCAGGGAGCCGCCCGAGCAGGTCACGGCGAAGATCCGGGCCTACCGGGCGGCGGTCATGGTCAGCGCCTGGCGGCTGATCGACACGCCCGCGGACCGGGCCGAGGTCACCGGGGCGGCCATCGTGCCGTTGCCGCGCCGCCGGGACCGCTGACGGTGGACCCCACGACGCTGATCGGCATCGCCGTCGCGCTCGGCGGGCTGCTCGTCACGATGCTCGCGGACGGCGTCGCGCCGTCGGAGCTGCTCCTGCTCCCGGCGATCGTGCTCGTCGTCGCCGGGACGGCCGGTGCGGTGGTCGCCGGCTCCGCCATGGACGACGTCCGCAAGGTCGGCCGGTGGGTGCGCCAGGCACTCGCGCCCGCGCGCGTGCCGACGGCGGCCCAGCGCATCGACGTCCTCGTCGACCTGGCCGGCCGCGCGCGGCGCGAGGGCCTGCTCGCCCTCGACCGGCAGGTGGGCGATGTCGACGACCCGTTCCTGCGACGCGGCCTGCGGCTGGCGATCGACGGCACCGACCCCGAGCGGCTGAAGGCCTACCTGGAGGCCGAGATCTCGGTGCTCCAGGCGGAGGACCGGGCCGCGGCGCGCTTCTTCGCCCGCATGGGCGGCTACGCGCCGACGGTCGGCATCATCGGCACGGTCGTCGGCCTGATGCACGTGATGGGTCGGCTGGACCAGCCGGACACGATCGGACCGCTGGTGGCCTCGGCCTTCGTCGCCACGCTCTGGGGCGTGCTGTCGGCCAACGTCCTCTGGCTGCCGATGAGCGCACGCATCCTGCGGACCAGCGCCCTGCGCTCGGCGCAGCTGGAGCTGCTGCTCACCGGCATCGCCGAGATCCAGGCCGGCACGAACCCCCGCCTCGTGCGCCAGCGCCTCACCGGGCTGCTGCCTCCGGCCGAGGCGGCCGCCGCCCGCGCGCGGGCTGCGTAGCGTCCCGCTCGCTAGGCTCGCCGGGATGCCCGGCCCGGCCCGCACGCTCGCCCAGGTGTACCGCCGGTTCGGCGAGGGCGACGCCGCCGGGGACTCGCCGCTGCACGCACGGGTCGCCCTCGCCGTGAGCGGCTCGGACGAGGCGCTGCGCTCCGTCGAGGCGCTGCCGGCCCGCAAGCGGGGCCCCGCGGTGGTCCTGGCGGCGCTGCACGACCTCGCCCTCGCGGGACGCGCCCCGGAACTCGCCGCCGCGTACGCCCGAGGGGACGGCGACGCCGCGGCCACGGCGGCGGTCGACGCGCTGGCGCGGATGACCGACGCGGTGGCGGCGGTGGCGGTCCGCCGGCCGCTGCGGCCGGACGAGACCGGGCGCTGCGCCGTGCTGCACCCGGCCGTCGCCGAGGCGGCGCACCGCGTGGGCGCGGACGCGGTCGGACTGGTCGACGTGAGCTGCTCGGCGGGGCTGAACCTCTTCCTGGACCGGGTCGGCATCGCGTACGGCAACGGGCAGGTGCTGGGCGACCCGTCCTCCCCCGTGCAGAGGGCGGCCTCGGTCGTGGGTCACCGGTCCCTGCCGACGCGAGGGGTCCCCGAGGTCGTCGCCCGGATCGGCATCGATGCCGAACCGCTCGACGTGACCGACCCCGACGACGTCCGGTGGCTGCGCGCGTGCCTTCCCCCGGACCAGCCGGAACGGGCCGCGGCGCTCGAGGCCGAGCTGGCGCTGGCGGCGACGGATCCCCCGGTGCTGCTGCAGGGGGACGTCCTCGAGGTGCTGCCCGACGCCGTCGCCCGCGTGCCCGCGGGCGCCCTGCCCGTCGTCACCACGACGTGGGCGCTGTCGGACCTCCCGCCGGAAGGCCGCCTGCGGTTCCTGCAGCGGCTCGACGAAGTGGCGGCCGGCCGGGCCGTGGCGTGGGTGTCGGCGGAGGGGGTCGGGGTGGCGCCGGCGATCCCGACGCTCGGCGACCGGCACGCCTCCGGGCACAGCATCATCGGCCTGGCGGTGTTCGAGGGGGCGGTGGTGCGGGCCGAGGCCGTCGGCCGCTGCTGGTCGCGGGGCCGCCTGCTGTCGTGGCTGGCCTCCTCCCCCCGGCCCGGGTAGGAGCCGCGCTCCGGCCAGGACCCGGTCCCGCCCCACGACTTCCCCGACCCGGACGAGGACCCGTCGAACGGGACCTGACGGCGCGGGATCAGGCGCCGGGAGGCGCCGGCGGAGGAGCCGCGGTGAGCAGCGGCAGCATGACCCGGTCGACGACGTCGGCCGCGAGGTCCTCGCCGAGCGGCAGCCCGCCGACGATCCACCGCTGGACGACGATCGCCGGCCCCGCCTCCGCGGCCAGGGTGGCGCCGGCGCCGGGGGGCACCTCGCCGCGGGCGACCGCCCGCTCGAAGGCGTCGGTGAACGCGAGGGCCCAGCGCGCCAGGGGCCCGCGCCGGTAGGCCTCCGCGAGCAGCGGCTCCTCGTCGAGCACGCCGAGCAGCGCGCGGCTGGCGCCGCCGCCGGGCCCGGTGAGGATCTCGGTCAGCGCGCCCAGCAGTGCGACGAGGTCGCTGCGCAGCGTGCCGGTGTCCACCTGGACCAGGGTGTCGTCGCTGGCGGCGTCGACGACGTCGACGAGCAGGTCGACCTTGCTCGGCCAGCGGCGGTAGATGGTCGCCTTGCTGACGCCGGCCACCATCGCGACCTCGTCCATGGTCAGCCGCCGGTAGCCGGTCTCGGAGAGCACCTCGAGCGCGGCCTTGCGGATCACGCCGTCCAGCGCCCGGTCCAGCGGGCGCCCCCGGCGGCGCACCTCGTCGTGCCGCTCCTCCCCCATGACGCGACGGTACCGGCGATCGCCCGCGCACCCCGGATGCGGCACATCCGGAACCCGCTGGTTTCCTTGAGGCGGACCTACCGTCGCCGACCAGGGGGACGAGGGACGTGCCCGAGGTGGGGGAACACGTGCACAGCCGGCTCAGCTGGGAGTCCCCAGGCTCACGACTGGTGCTGCGCGCCGTGCTCGACGCGCTCGGCGAGCACGGCTACGAGGGGCTGACCACCGACGCGGTCGCGCTGCGCGCCGGCCCGGCCGCCGGGGCGCTCGGCGACCGCGCCGACCTCGAGGAGCTGGTGGTCGCCGCGCTCTCCGGCGTCGAGCTGTTCGCCGAGCCCCCGGTCACCGGCTCGCTCGCCGGCGACCTGCGCGCCCTGCTGGCCGGCTGGCGCGGGCCGCGCACCACCGACGAGATGGCCGTGGCCGCCGTCCTCAGCGCCGCCGAGTGGCACCCGCCGCTCCGGGAGGCGGCCGGCCTGGCCCTCGACCGGCCGCTCGCACGGGCGCTGGGCGCCGTGCTCAGCCGGGCCGCCGCGCGCGACGTCCCCCCGTCGGCCCTGCAGACGCTCAACTGGGTGCTGCGCGGGCTGGTGCTCGACCGGCTGCGCGGCGGCGCCCGCTCGGCGGTCGACATCGACGTGCTCGTCGACTTCCTCGTCGGCGGCCTGGAGGTGCAGACCACGCGGCGGCGGGGTGCGCCGTCGTGAGGCCCTGTCCGCCCGGCGGTGCGCCTGGCATCGTGTACCGCAGTTGATCTCGTGAGGACGCGCGGGGCACCTCGAGGGGCGGAGGCCTGATGGCGAGCCCGGACCAGCGCGCGGCCCACCGGCGGGTGCCGTGGCGGCTGGTCCTGCTCGTGGGCGCCGCGTACGCGGTCGGGGCGCTGACCTCCTTCCTGCTCTTCGAGGCCTCCCCCACCGGCGCGGTCCTCTTCCTGCCCGCCGGGGTCACCCTGGCCGCACTGGTGCTCAACGAGCCGCGCCGGTGGCCGTGGGTCCTCGGCACCGCCGCGGTGGTCGAGGTGGTCGTCGACGTCAGCCAGGGGCTCGAGTTCCCGTGGGTGCTCGGCTTCGCCCTCGCGAACACCGCCGAGCCGCTGGTGGCGGCCACCCTGCTGCGCCGCTTCGTGCGCGACGTCGACCTGAGCCGGCGCCGCGACCTCGGCTGCTTCCTCCTCTGCGGCGGGGTGGCCGGCCCCTTCGTCGGCGGCCTGATCGGCTCGGTGACCATCCACCTGTCCCAGGGCCCGGCGGTGCTCGACGGGCTCCTCCCGTTCTGGGCCGGGGACGGCCTCGGCGCCATCACCGTCGGCGGGGCGGTGCTCTCCTGGCGGCTCGAGCGGGACCGGCCGACCGCCGCGGGCATCCTGCACCGCCTGGCCTGCGTCGCCGCCACCGTCGCGCTGACGGTCGTGACGTTCTGGCCGACGCAGGCACCGGTGGCCTACCTGACCCTGCCGCTGCTGCTCTGGTTCGCCGTCCGCTACGGCGTCCCCGTGGTCACCGAGGCCGGCCTGGCGCTCGCCGTGACGGCCAACGTCATGACCGTGACCGGCCACGGCCCCTGGGCCAGCCTCGAGGACTCCCCGCGCATGGAGGCGGCCGCCCTCCAGCTGTTCGTGGCGGTCACCGTGCTCAGCGCGTGGCTGCTCGCGGTGGAGATCCTCGAGCGCGAGCGGGCCCGGTCGGCCTCCCGACGCGAGCGCTCGGCCCGCCGCCGGGTGGAGGCGCTGCAGGCGGTCACGGCCGGCCTGGCGACCGCGGCGACGTCCGACGCGATCGCCGAGGTGCTGGTGCGCTCCGGGATCGGGCTGCTCGCCGACTCCGGTGCGGTCGGCGTGCTCACGCCCGACGGGGCCCGGCTGCGGGTCTGGACCACCGGTGCGGCGTCCGGCCCGGTCGAGGTGCCGCTGGACGACGCCTCGATCGTGACGACGGCGGCGCTGACCGGCACCCCGGTGCGAACCGGCTCCGACCTGGCCGTGCCGGCCCGGGCCGCGGGGACGACGGTGGGCGCGCTGGCCTTCGGGTTCGACACCGCGGACGCCCTCGACGACGACGTGACGGCGGTGGCCCGCACGCTCGCCGAGCTCATGGCCCAGGCCCTGCACCGGGCACGGCTGTACGAGGCCGAGCGGGAGGCGGCCCACCAGCTGCAGCAGGCCTTCCTCCCCTCGGTGCCCGACGTGCTCCCGGGCGCGCTGGTCGCCGGCTGCTACCGGCCGGCCGACGAGCAGCACGACATCGGCGGCGACTGGTACGACGCCTTCCCCCTGGCGGACGGGCGGATCGCCTTCGTCGTCGGCGACGTGGTCGGGCACGACCTGGGGGCCGCGGCGGCCATGGGCCGGCTGCACTCGGCGCTGCGGGTGGTGGCCGCCGCGCCGCACGACGGGCCGGCCGCGGTGCTGGAGGCGCTGGACCAGGCGTCGGCGGCCATCCCGGGCGCGCGCTTCGCCACGATCGGCTACGGCGAGTACGACCCGGTGGCCGGCCGGCTGCGCTACGCGTGCGCCGGGCACCCGCCGCCGCTGCTGGTCACCGACCACCGCGCCGAGTTCCTGCCCGGTGGCCGCTCGCGCCCCCTGGCGGTGCAGACCGCGGCCCGCACGGAGGCCGAGGTCGACGTCCCGCCCGGGGCGGTGCTCATCTGGTACTCCGACGGCCTGGTCGAGCGCCGCGGCGCCGACCTCGACGCCGGGCTGGGCCGGCTCGCCGACGTCGCCGCCGGGCTGGACGGCGACCACCCCGCCCAGTGGTGCGACGGGGTGATGCGCCAGCTGACCGGTGGCCGGCGGCTCCAGGACGACGTCGTCCTCATCTGCCTGCGGCTGCAGGGGGCACCGGTCGCCGCCGAGCCGGAGGTCCGCCCGGGCTAGTGGGCGAACTCGTGCCGGCGGCGGAGCATCGGCACCGCCATCGCCGGCAGCATCAGCACGTGCCCGGCGGTGAACACGAACCCGGCCGAGACCGCGCCGGCCCAGTACGGCACCAGCAGCACCAGGAACGGCACGTACATCGCGGCCGACATCTCCGCGATCGATCCCCAGGAGTGCCGCCGGAAGGCCATCCAGGCGGTCATGCCGATCGCCATGTTGGTGGCCATGCCGAGCACGTGCACCTCGGTGGTCGCCGTCCAGCCGGGCCAGACCAGGCTCCACAGGGGACCGAGGGCCACCATGCCGGCCAGCATGGCCACGACCATCTCGAGGTAGTGGCGGGTGAAGTGCCACACCGCGCGCCGGCGGGTGGTGGTGGTGGTGTGCAGCGTCTCCGTCCTCATGGCGGGAAGGTTGGCGCCGGCCCGCCCGGAACTGACGTGCCGGAGGTCATGACCCCGGGTCACGTCGCGGCGTGACCCCGCGTCAGAGGAGGTCGAGCGCCCGGGCCCGCAGCGCCGCCTGGGTGCGATCGCGGGCACCGAGCTTGGCCAGCACGTTGGTCACGTGGTTCTTCACCGTGCCCTCGGCGAGGTACAGCTCCTGCGCGATCTCGCGGTTGCTGCGCCCGCCGGCGAGCAGCCGCACCACCTCGAGCTCGCGGTCCGACAGCGGGACGACCAGCGGCTGCGGCCGCGACGCCGGCTCGGCGGGAAGCCGGGCGAACCGCGCCACCACCTTGGCCGCCACCGACGGCTGGAGCACCGACTCGCCCCGCCGGGCGGCCAGCAGCGCCTCGACCAGCCGGTCGGAGGAGACGTCCTTGAGCAGGTAGCCGAGGGCGCCGGCGCGCAGCGCGGCGAAGACGTCCTCGTCGTCGTCGAAGGTGGTCAGGGCCAGCACGCGCACCTCCGGCTGCTCGGCGCGCAGCCGCCGGGTGGCCGCGACCCCGTCGAGCACCGGCATGTGCAGGTCCATGAGGACGACGTCCGGACGGAGCTCGGCGGCCCGGTGCAGCGCCTCGGCGCCGTCGGCCGCCTCGCCGACCACCTCGACCTCGGGGCGCGCCCCGAGCAGGGTGCCCAGCGCCTCGCGGAACAGCGCCTGGTCGTCGGCGAGCAGCACCCGCACCGGCCCGTTCACCCGGGCACCTCGACCAGCAGCGTCGTCCCCCCGCCCGGCGCGGAACGGACGTCGAGCCGGCCGCCGACCCGCGCCGCCCGCTCGCGGATGCCCACCAGGCCGAAGCCGGTGCCCCCGGCGGCCGGCAGGCCGCGGCCGTCGTCGCACACCTCCAGCCGGACCGTCGCCGGGCCGCGGAAGTCGAGCACCACCCGGGCGCTCCCGGCGCCGGCGTGCTTGCGCACGTTGGTGAGCGCCTCCTGGGCGGCCCGGAACAGCGACTCCTCCGCCTCGGCCGGCAGCGGCCGAGGCGTCCCCTCGACGGCGAGCACGGTGGGCACGCCGGCCGCCGAGGCCTCGGCCGCGAGCGCCTCCAGCGCGGTGCGCAGCGGCGGCCGGGTGCGCTGCTCGCGCAGGGCGGCCACCGACCGGCGCACCTCGGCCAGCGCCTCCTGCGCCTGCACCTGCGCCTTGGCCAGGACGTCGTCGGCCCGGGCCGGGTCGGTGCCCAGCACCGCGCGCGCGGCCTGGACCTGCATCTGGACGACGGTGAGGTGGTGGCCCAGGCCGTCGTGGATGTCGCGGGCCAGCCGGTTGCGCTCCTGCGTGGTGGCCAGCTCCTCGGCCTGGGCGGCGTACCCGCGCAGCTGCTCGTGCGCCGCGGCCAGCTCCGCGCGGGACCGCTGCTCGCGGCGCAGCAGCTCGGTGACCACGGCGGTGAACACCGCGGCGCCGAGCAGGCCGAGGGCGTTGCGCACGAAGTCCACCCAGCCCATGGGCAGGTGCACCAGCGGCACCACCGCGGTGACGGCGACGGCGGCGGGCAGCGGCAGCAGCAGCCAGGCCTGGCTCACCAGGACCAGCAGCATGAGCGTGCCACCGACGCCGGCGGCACCGAGGCCGAAGACGAGGAAGCCCAGGGGCAACGCGACGAGCACGTAGCCGGCCCCGAGCCACCGCCGGCGGGCCGGGCGCTGCCGGTCGACCCACGCGAAGCCGACGGTGGCGAGCAGCACGTAGCCGGCGCCCACCGCGATCGCCGGGACGGCGTGCGGCTCCCCGACTGCCTCGGCCACCAGGGTCAGCAGCGCCAGGCAGGCCAGGACCGCCAGCGCGCGCCTCACCGGCCCACTGTGCGGGCCCGCCGCCCGGTGGTCAACGTCCCGCACGGGCGGGCGGCGGACAGCGCCGCTGCCCCGGCCTCGATGACGACGACACGGTGGAGTGCCGGATCGGTTGCCCGCTACCGTCGGCGCGTGTCCGACGTCCCCGCCGAGCCCGAGCGCGCCCCGGCTCTGCGTGCCTCCGACGTCGACCGCATGACGACCGTCGACCGGCTGCAGGCGGCGCTGGCGGAGGGCCGCCTGGACGTCGACGAGTTCGGCGAGCGGGCGGCGGCCGCCTACGCCGCGGTGACCCTGGACGACCTGGCACCGCTGGTGTCCGACCTGCCGGCGCCCGGCACCCCGGCGGTGCCCGGCGGCGCCGAGGTCGTCGGCGCCCGGCTGCCCCAGGACACGCGCTCGGTCTTCGGCGACCTCCGGCTCACCGGCTACACGCCCACGGCCCGGACCGTCTTCGGGGACGTGCGGGTCGACCTGCGCGGGCTGCGCACCGGCGAGCCGCGGCTGGAGCTGGAGCTGCACACGGTGTTCGGCGACGTCGAGGTGATCGTCCCCGAGGGCGTGGAGGCCGAGCTGCACGGCTGGACGGTGTTCGGCGACCGCAGGACCGAGCTGGCCCCGGTGCCGCGCCTGGCCGGGACGCCGGTGGTCGTCGTCCGCGCCTCGGCGGTCTTCGGCGACCTGCGGCTGCGCAGCCTGGCCCCCGGCGAGTCGCCCAGCCGCTGGCGCGCCCTGCTCGACCGGCTGAGCGAGCGGCGCAAGGAGCTGTAGCCGCCGCGGACTGAGGTAAGGCTAACCTGGGCGGCGACGATCTCGAGAGAGGCGGTCGCATGACCGAGGCACGACGTCCGCGCGCCCCCCGCGTCGCCGAGGTGCTGCGCACCTCGCGGCTGACGCCGCACATGATCCGGGTGGTGCTGGGCGGGGAGGGGCTGGCCGGGTTCCCGGCCGGCGCGTTCACCGACCACTACGTGAAGCTGCTGTTCCCGCCGGCCGGGGCGCCCTACGGCGTCCCGTACGACGTCGAGCGGGTGCGGGCGGAGTTCCCGCGCGAGCAGTGGCCGGTCACCCGCACCTACACCGTCCGGTCGTGGGACGTCGCCACCGGTGAGCTGACCATCGACTTCGTGCACCACGGCGACCAGGGGCTGGCCGGCCCGTGGGCGGCGGCCGCGCGGCCCGGCGACCTGATCCAGCTGCTCGGCCCGGGCGGGGCCTACGCGCCCTCCCCCGACGCCGACTGGCACCTCCTCGCCGGCGACGAGAGCGCGCTGCCGGCGATCGGCGCCGCCCTCGAGGGCCTGCCGGCCGGCGCCCGCGCCCTCGTCTTCGTCGAGGTGGCCGACGCCACGGAGGAGCAGGACGACCTCGTCGTCGGCGACGGCGTGGAGCTGGTCTGGGTGCACCGCCGCGACGGCGTGCCGGGCGTGGCGCTGGTCGCCGCCGTGCTCGCCGCGCCGCTGCCCGAGGGGACGCCGCACCTGTTCGTGCACGGCGAGGCGGGCGCGGTCCGCGACCTGCGCCGGTTCCTGCGCGCGCAGTACGGCCTGCGGCCGGAGTTCACGTCGATCTCCGGCTACTGGCGGCGCGGGGACACCGAGGACGGCTGGCAGGCCGGCAAGCGGCAGTGGAACGCCGCCATCGAGGCGGAGGAGGCGGCGGTCGCCGTCTGAACGTGCCGGGAATCACACCGCCGTCTTCCCGCAGGTCAGCGGCGTGCCGAGCGGGGACGACCGCCCGTCGCCGGGCCGCCGGAGGTCGTAGCCTCGAACCGGTGGCCCGGCCGCGCGCCGGATCCTCTTCCCCTGTTCGTGCCCGTCCACCCCGGAGCCCATGACTTCCCCGCGCCCTCAGACCGCAGCCGAGACCGACGACCCGAAGGCCGAGGAGGAGAAAACCAAGGGCGGCGTCATCAACGTCGTGCAGGTCGCGGCCGGTGCGCTCGCCGCGGTGTCGTCGGCGGTGCTGCTCTCGTTCTTCGGCGTTGCCGGGACGCTCATCGGCGCCGCGCTCGCCAGCGTGGTCAGCAGCGTGGGCGCCGCGCTCTACAGCAGCTCCCTGGCCAAGACCAACGAGCGGCTGCGCAAGGTGCTGGCCACCGGCCGGACGCCGCGGGCCGCCGCGTCCGCGGCCGAGCCCGCCGAGACCGAGGCCGCCGCCACCGCCGTCCTGCCCGCGCAACTCGACCCGCGCCGCGCGCCCGTCCGGCGGTTCCAGCCGCGCTGGGGCCGGCTGGCCGCCTACGCCGTCGGCGTCTTCGCCGTGGCGATGGGGATCATCACCGGCATCGAGGTGATCGGTCAGCAGCCGGTCTCGGCGATGGTCACCAGCTCCTCGTCCTCGGGGACGACGACGCTCGGCGAGCTGGCCGACTCCCCCGCGAGCTCGACGACCCCGGCCCCGTCGACGCCGTCCGGCCCCAGCACGGGCGCGCCGGCGACGTCGACCGCCGAGGAGCCCGCGGCCGGGTCCTCGGGGTCGGCGGACGAGGAGGCGGAGCCGGAGGGGTCGGAGCCGGCCGAGCCGACGGGCTCGACGTCGTCGTCGACGTCGACGTCCTCGAGCTCCCCGTCCTCGTCCTCGCCGTCGTCCGCACCGCGCACGACGCAGCCGGCACCGCTGGAGGCGACGCCGGCGCCGTGACCGTGCGGCGGGCATGGCCGAGCCGGGGAGCTGGTGCTCTGAACCCGACCCGGTGCCCCGCCGGGGAGTCCCCCTCCACCCGGTGGGGCGTGGCCTGCGGACAGGCTGCCACGTCTGTCGGGGATCGGCATCCCGGACGGCCGGACACCGCCCGGAGCCGGATCGGGGCGGTGTCGGACAGGCGCGACACCGCCCCGAGCCGCCACCGGGCGGCATCGCCGCGGCGCTAGTCGTCCCCGCGGCCGCCCCGGTTGCCGTTGCCCCGGCCGCCGCCGCGCCCGTCGTCGTCCTGCTCCGGCGTGTCGACGGCGCTCGGCTCGGCGGCCGGCGCCTCGGTGGTCTGCGGAGCGGGCGGAGCGGTGGTGGGCGCGGGCGCCGGGGCGACCGCGTAGGTGACGGTGACCAGCTGGCCGGGCGCGAGCTCGCCGAGCGGGTCGAGGGCGAGCACCTGCCCGGCCGGGGCGTCGGCCGACTCGGCGGGCCGCAGCTGCACCTGCAGGCCGCGGGCGATCAGCTGGGAGCGCACCTCCGCCACGGTGCTGCCGACCAGCCCGTCCGCCGAGAGCACGACGGCGGTCACGACGGCCGGATCGGGCGAGGTGGACGTCGCGGGGACCGGCGCCGGCGCCGCGTCGGTTGCCGGGGCGTCCGGGGAGAGCAGGAGTGCGCTGCCGACCACGACGGCGATCACGGCCAGGACGGCGACGGCCACGACCGCGGCGACGATGCGCGATCGCCGCCGCCCCTGGTCGAGGGCCACGGTGGCGCCGTCGACGTCCTCGGCGGCCAGCACCACGGTCGGGTGCCGGTCGGGGATCGCGGCCGCCGGGAGCGCGTCGACGGCGTCGCGCAGGGCGGCGCCGTCGGTGAAGCGGTCGGCCGGCTGCCTGGCCATGGCGCGCTCGACCAGCGCCCGGACGTCGGCCGGCACGTCGTCGGGCAGCGGCGGCGGTGTCTCGCGCGCGTGCTTGAAGGCGGTGGTGACCGAGTTGTCGCCCTCCACGGCGCGGCGGCCGGCCAGGCACTCGTAGGCGATGGCGCCGAGGGAGTAGACGTCGCTGGCCGGGGTGGCGCGGTCGCCGTCCAGGCGCTCGGGCGCGAGGTAGTGCACCGAGCCCATGACCTGGCCGGCGCGGGTCAGCGGCACGTTCGCCGACGACCAGGCGATGCCGAAGTCGGTGAGCTTGACGACGCCGTCGGGCCGGACGAGCACGTTGGCGGGCTTGACGTCGCGGTGCACCACCCCGGCGGCGTGCGCGGCGGCCAGCGCCGAGGCCGTCTGGCGCACGACGTCCAGCGCGGTCGCCGGGTCGAGCCGGGGCGTGCGCCGGAGCAGCTTCGACAGCGTCTCGCCCTCGACCAGCTCCATCACCAGGTAGGCGAGCTCCTCGCCGTCGCCGTCGGTGCCCTCGCCGTAGTCGTGGATGGCGGCGATGTTGGGGTCCCCGAGGCGGCCGGCGTGCCGCGCCTCGTAGCGGAAGCGGGTGACGAAGGTGGGATCGGCGGTGAGCTGACCGCTGAGCACCTTCACCGCGACCGGTCGGTCGAGCACCGTGTCCCGCGCCCGCCACACCTGGCCCATGCCGCCGGAGGCGATCACCGACTCGAGTTCGTAGCGGTCCCCCAGGAGGTCGCCCTCGCGGGAACCGGTCCTGCGGATGTCCTCAGCCGCGGCTCGCACGTTCAGCCGTCGTCCTTCCGGGTCGGGTGGGGTCGAGCTGCCGGACCCCCGTCCCGGCGTGACCTCACCGTAACCATGCCGTCTCGCTGAGTCGTGAAGCGACGCGCGGCGACCTGTCGACGAGTCGACAGGCCACCGCCACGACGGCCAGGCCGGCGACCACCGTCCAGGGATGGGCGATGAGCGCGGCCTCCACCCCGCCCAGCGGGTCGGCGAGCACGCCGAGGCGCTCGAGCGCCCAGCCGGTGGCGGCAGCCAGGGCGACCGACGCGATCCCGATCCGCAGGACGGCGTACCAGCGGGTGCGTGAGGCGAGGTACAGCGGCGGGAAGAGCAGCGCCACGGTGAGGAGCTGGGCGAGCTCGACTCCGAAGTTGAAGGCCAGCAGCGGGAGCAATGAGGTGGAGCCCCCGAGGCCGAGGTCGGTGAGGATGCCGGCGAACGCCAGCCCGGGCACCAGGCCGGAGGCGCCGGCGATTGAGCACCTCCACCGGCGCGCTCGGCACGGACACCCAGCCGAGCGCCGGCCCGCCATCGACGACCTGCTCGCCCCGGTGCCATCACCGAGGAGGAGGCCCGACGCCTACCTCGCAGCGCTGGAGGAGGCCTTCAGGTTCCGGGTGAACTGGGACGGCGAGGAGGCCACACCCACCTTCCCCGGCCTCGACGCCTGATGCGCGTACCGCCGGCCGGCCCGCCGCTCGGCGGGCCGGCCTGGGGCGGCGCGGGCCGGACCTACTTGAAGGCGTCCTTGACCTTCTCGCCGGCCTGCTTGAGGTTGCTCGCGGTCTGCTGGCGCTTGCCCTCGTCCTCGAGGGCGGGGTCGCGGGTGACGCGGCCCAGGCCTTCCTTGACCTTGCCCGCCAGCTCGTCGGCCTTGTTGCTCGCCTTGTCCTCAGCGCTCATGCCGCGCTCAGTACCCGTGGTCGGCCGCCGGCATGCCAGGTCAGCGGTCCCCGGCGATGTCCACCTCGGACCAGTCGAGGGCGTCGAGGTTGACCACGATCGCCTCCTGGGTGGTGCGCGCGATGACCACGACCGCCTCGGTGTCGGGGTCGGGGTTCTCCTCGCGGTGCGGCACGTACGGCGGGACGAAGACGTAGTCCCCCGGCCCGGTCTGGATGCGCGTCTCGACCGGCTCGTCGCCCTCGAGGTCGACGAACACGAACGCCGGCCTCCCCGAGACGACGTAGATCGCCGTCTCCGACGCCCCGTGGTGGTGGTTGCCCGACGCCGTGGCCCCCGGTACGTGCGTCTGCCCCATCCACAGGTGCTGCGCCCCGACGGTCTTGCCGCTGATCGCCTCGACCCGGCGCATGCCCGAGGTCTGCGTCGTGTCGCCCACGAGCCCGGACGGCGCGATGCGGTGCAGCCGGCGGTGGAACGGGTCGATGTCGGCGGGCAACAGCACCCCGCTGGGCGTGCGGACGAGCTCCCCGTCGGCGCTTCCGGCGGGGACGTGGACGGCGGACATCAGGCTCCCTGGGCGAGTGCGAGGTCGGCGACGCCGACCGGCGCCGCGAGCAGGCGCCGCAGCGCGTCGGCGACGCGGCGGGCGATCTCCGGCGGGAGCCCCTGGCGGGCCCACGCGGCGAGCGGCAGGGGGTCCGGCCGGGGCAGGTCGTCGCGGGCGACGAGCCCCTCCGGGATCTGGCCCAGCGTGGCCATCAGCGCGACGCCGAGACCGGCCCCGACCGCCGCCTGGACGCCGGCCAGCTGCATCGCCTCGGCGCCGACGACCGCCGGGACGCCGTGCCGGGCGAGCGTGTCCAGCGCGCGGGTGCGCAGCGCGCAGGGGTTGTCGAAGGCGACGACCGGCACCGGCCGCGGCGCCGGCGGCCGCTGCCAGGACGGCGCCGAGAACCAGCTCAGCTCCAGCTCCCCCACCGGCGTCGCCCGCGGGCCGTCGGAGGGCCCCAGCAGGAGCGCGACGTCGATCCGGCCGGACGCCAGGCCCTCGCGCAGCCCGGTCCCCCGGTCCAGCCGGAATCGGACGCGGTGCTCGGGCAGGACGGCCTCCAGCGCGGCGGAGAGCTCGGGCAGCAGCTGCGCGGCAGCGTGCTCGGTGGAGCCGATGACGATCGTCTCCCCGGTCTCGACGCCCAGGCTGCGCAGCGCCTCGTCATGCGCGGCGAGGATCGCCCGCGCGTGGCCGAGCAGCTGCTCGCCCTGGGCGGTGAACCGCGAGCCGCGGCCGTCGCGCTCCACCAGCCGCCGCCCGGTCGCCGACTCCAGCCGGCGCACGTGCTGGCTGACCGCCGCCTGGCTCAGGTGCAGGGAACTCGCGGCCCGCTGGAAACCGCCGCAGTCCGCGACGGCCACGAGGCTGCGCAGCGGAGCGATCCCCAGTATCTGGTTCATGTCGATCAGATTAGTGGACAATTGATCGCGCCCCGTGATGGGTCCCCATCACGAAGAGTCGTTGGACCTCTCGCCGCCGTCCGGCGCATGATCGTCGGCATGACCCCGCCGGCCGCCGTGATGCTCACGTGTCGCCGCTGGCTGGACCTCGCTCGCAGCGAGGCGAGCCTCTGTCGCTGACCTGATCGCCCGATCGGTCCGCCCGCGCCGCAGCGCGGGAGCGACACCCCTCCCCGGCAGACGCCGTCCCCTCCCCCGCACCCCTGGCCGCCCCGCGGCCGGGGGTGGCTCGGCGCTGCCCGCCCACGCCAACGTCAGGAAGGTCCCCCATGTCCCGTCGCACGCTGAAGCTCGGCGCCGTCCTCCTCGGGGTCGGCGGCCCGGGCCAGCACAGCACCTGGCTCGACCCGGAGATCCCCGGCGACGCCAGCGTCGACGTCCGCTGGTACATCGCCCGCGCCCAGGAGGCGGAGGCCGCGAAGTTCGACCACGTCTTCATCGTCGACAGCCAGTTCATCACCCCCGACTCCCCGCACCACTACCTCAGCCGGCTCGAGCCGCTGACCCTGCTGTCGGCGATCGCCGTGCACACCCGGCACATCGGCCTGGTGGGCACGCTGACGACGTCGTACAACGAGCCGTTCAACGTGGCCCGTCGGCTGGCCTCGCTCGACCACATCAGCGGCGGCCGGGCCGGCTGGAACGTCGTCACCAGCGGCGACGCCGGGACGGCGGGCAACTACAGCCGCGACGAGCACTACGACTACGCCACCCGCTACGGGCGCGCGCTCGAGCACGTCCGGGTCGCGCAGGGGCTGTGGGACTCCTACGAGGCCGACGCCTTCCCCCGGGACAAGGAGCGCGGCGTCTTCTTCGACCGCACGAAGCTGCACGCCCTGGAGCACGAGGGCGAGTTCTTCTCCGTGGTGGGCCCGTTGAACATCGAGCGCTCGCCGCAAGGGCAGCCGGTCATCTTCCAGGCCGGGGACTCCGAGGAGGGCCGCGACCTCGGCGCGAGCATCGCCGACGCGATCTTCACCCACGCCCAGACCCTGGAGCAGGCGCGGGCCTTCCGCGCCGAGCTGCGCGAGCGGGCCGCCGCCAAGGGCCGCGACCCCGAGCAGCTGCTGATCGTGCCGGGGATCTCGCTGATCGTCGCCGACACCGACGAGGAGGCCCGCGAGAAGGAGGCCGCCGTCCTCGGCGGCAAGACCTTCGACAAGGCGCTGGCCGAGCTCGGCCGCCCGTTCGGCTGGCACGACTTCTCGCAGTACGACCTCGACGCCCCGTTCCCCGAGGTCGGCGACGCCGGCGAGCGCAGCTTCCGCACCCAGGCCGAGGCGATCAAGAAGGTGGCCCGGGACGAGGGGCTCACCCTGCGCCAGGTGGTCCAGCGCCAGCTGGACGCGCGCCGCTCCCCCTTCGTCGGCTCGCCGCTGACGGTCGCCGACGAGATCCAGCGCTGGTTCGAGGGCGGCGGTCTCGACGGCGTCAACGTCACCGTCAACGCCCCGCGCGAGTTCGCCCGGTTCACCGACCAGGTGCTGCCGATCCTGCGCGAGCGCGGCGTCGTCCGCAGCGAATACGAGTCGACGACCCTGCGCGGCAACCTCGGCCTGCCGGTGCCGGAGAACCGCCACACCGCGGCCCGCCGCGCGGCCGCCGCGCGGGCCACCTCCGCCCCCACCCCGGCGCTCGTCCCGTGAGCACCGCGGCCCCCCTCCCCTCCCGAGAGACGACGATGACCCCCGCCCGATCCGTCCTGCCCGTCCGCCGCCGTCGCGTTTCCCTCCTCTGGGCCGCCGTCGTCCTCGCCGTGTCCCTGGTGCTCAGCGCCTGCGGTGGCGGGGCCAACGCCGGCACCGGGGGTGCCGGCGGGGACGCGACCCTGAAGTGGGCCACCTCCTACTTCCCCGAGCACTGGGACCCGGTCGTCGCGGGCAGCGGCGCGCAGTTCCGCCTGCTCGCGCTGACCTATGCCTCGCTGACCAACATCGACGAGGACGGCAACCCGGTGCCCGGGCTGGCGGAGAGCTGGGACTACAACGAGGCCGGCGACGAGGTGACCTTCCACCTCCGGCCGGGTCTCACCTTCAGCGACGGGACGCCGGTCGACGCCGAGGCGATCAAGACGTACCTCGAGCGCGCCAAGACGCAGGAGAACTCGGCGCTGTTCGGCGACCTGACGACGATCGAGTCGGTCACCGCCGCCGGCGAGCTCGACGTCGTCATCGCGCTGACCCAGGTCGACCACCAGATCCCGCTGCTGCTCGGGCAGCGCGTCGCGCTCATCCCCAGCCCAGCGGCGTCGGGGGACGTCGCGGCGCTCGACCAGAACCCGGTCGGGGCCGGCCCGTTCACCGTCACCGAGCTGATCCCGGGCACGAAGGCGGTGCTGGAGAAGAACCCGGACTACTGGGACGCCGAGAACATCCACATCGACCGGGTCGAGCTCGTCTCGGCGCCCGACCCCGCCACCGTCGTCTCCGGCCTGCAGACCGGCGTCTACAACTTCGCCGACATCGCGCCCAGCCAGGGCCAGGCGGCCGAGGCGGCGGGCCTGGACGTGTTCGTCCAGCCGGGGTTCAACGCCTCGAACATCAGCCTCAACGTCAACAAGGCGCCGTTCGACGACCCGCGCGTCGTCGACGCCGTCCGCCACGCGGTCGACCGCGAGGAGTTCGTCGAGAAGCTGACGTTCGGCTACGGCGAGGTGACCAGCCAGCCCTTCCCGCCGGGCTACATCGCCTACGACCCGCAGTCCGAGGACCTCTGGCCGTACGACCCCGACCTGTCCCGGCAGCTGCTCGCCGAGGCCGGCTACGAACCCGGGGAGCTCGAGGTGGAGCTGGTCATCCCGGAGGCCCAGCCGGCGGCGGAGGTCGTGCAGTCGCAGCTGGGCGCCGTCGGCATCACGGTCACCATCACGATCGACAAGAACTGGGCGACGCCGTTCTTCGCCAAGGACCTCACCTTCTCGCTGTACGGCACGACCGGCCGCGACTCGTCGGTGCAGACGCTGACGGCGCACTTCGGCCCGAACGGCCCGCTGAACCTCAGCTCGCCGTACGAGCCGGAGGGCTTCGCGGACGCGGTGGCCGCGGTCCGGCAGACCCCGATCGGGTCCGACGGGTACGAGGAGGCGCTGCAGGCGGCCACCCGGGCCGGCCTGCGGAGCCCGGCGCTGGTGTTCACCTACTCGGCGCCCAACCTGTTCGCCAAGAGCCCGGAGATCTCCGACCTGCCCGGCAACCCCGGCCACGTGGAGTGGACCGGCGTGACGATCGGCGGCTGACGGTGGCAGCTCCGACGACCCGCGGGAGGGCGGGGACCAGGGTGCGGCGCGCGGCCGGCCGCACCCTGGCCACCCTCGCCCGCTCGGTGGCGGTCTTCGTCCCGGTCTTCCTGGTGGCGACCTTCGTGACCTTCGCGCTGCGGGCGCTCTCCGGGCTGAGCCCGGCCCGCATCCAGCTGGGCGAGAACGCCACGCCCGAGGCGATCGCCCGGGTCGAGGCGCAGTGGGGCCTCGACCAGCCGTTCCTCACCCAGTACTGGCACTGGTTCCGGGAGGTGCTGCAGGGCGACCTGGGCACCAGCTGGTCCAACGGGGCCGACGTCTCGGCGCTCATCGCCGAGGGGCTGGCGATCAGCCTGTCGATCGCCACCGCCGCGCTGGTCGTCGGCGTCCTGCTCGGCTCGGCGCTGGGCACGCTCGCCGCGTTGCGCCGGACCACCTGGGTGGACCGGGTGGTCACCGGCTTCACCACGGTGATCTCGGTGATGCCGCCGTTCGTCGTGGGCATCCTGCTGGTCAACGTCCTCGCCGTCGGGCTGGGCTGGTTCCCCTCGGCGGGCTACGTCCCGGCGAGCGCCGGGGTGGGCCCGTGGCTGGCGCACATCGCGCTGCCGGCGCTGGCGCTCAGCTTCGACGTCGTCGCCGACGTGGCCCGCCAGCTCCGGTCAGGGCTGATCGCCGCCTACCGCGAGAACTACGTGACCGGCGCGGTCGTCCGCGGCCTGGGCCCGCGGCGGATCTTCTTCCGCCACGTCCTGCGCAACGGCGCCGGCCCGGCGCTGGCGGTCCTCGGCCTGAAGTTCCCCGCGCTCATCGGTGGCTCGGTCGTCACCGAGTGGATCTTCGGGCTGCAGGGGTTCGGGCGGTTCGCCAACGACTCGGCGCAGGCCGGCGACGTGCCCGCGGTGCAGGGCGTGCTGGTGGTCTCGATCGTGCTGGTCGTCGCCTTCAACCTGGTCGTCAACGTCGTCCTGGCCCGGGTCACCCCGGCCTCGCAGCGGGGGGTGTGACCGTGGTCCGCCGCCTCCTCGGCCTGACGTCGGCGCGCGTCGCGCTCGGCATCCTCGCCGTCATCGCCGTCCTGGCGATCGCCGGGCCGTGGCTCGCCCCGCAGGACCCGCTCGCCTCGAGCGCGGACACCCTCGGCGGGCCGTCGTGGCAGCACTGGCTCGGCACCGACTACCTCGGCCGCGACGTGCTGTCCCGGCTGCTCGACGGCACGCGCACCAGCGTCGTGGGGTCGGTCGAGGTCGCCCTGGTGGCCCTGCTCGTCGGCGCCGTCCCCGGGCTCCTGTCGGTCTACCTGGGCCGGGCGTTCGAGTGGGCGACGCTGCGGCTCACCGACACGCTGGTCGCGCTGCCGTTCCTGCTCTTCGCCGTCGCCGTGACGGCGCTGTTGGGCAACGGCCTGACCCAGGCGATGGTCGTCGTGGGCGTGCTGGTCTCCCCCCTGTTCTACCGGGTGGCGCGGGCGGCGACCCTCGCCGTGGCCCGGTCGCAGTACGTGGAGGCCGCGATCGTCGCCGGGGCGTCCACCGGCTGGATCGCTCGCCGGCACGTGTGGCTCAAGGTCCTGCCGGCGATCGCGGTGGCGCTGGCCCAGACGATCGGCGTCGGCTTCGTCGTCGTCTCCAGCCTGACCTTCCTCGGCATCGGCGTGCAGCCGCCGGAGCCGACGTGGGGCGGGCTGCTCGCCTCCGACCTCGGCTACCTGAGCTTCGCGCCGTGGGCGCCGGTGGCTCCCGCGCTGCTGATCACCGCCACCGTCTGGGCCTGCAACCTGCTCGCCGACGCCATCCGGGACGTCTCCGGCGAGGCCGGCCGGGCCCTGCTCAACGCGAGCCGGGCCCGGGCGAACGCCAACCCGACCGATCCTCTCCCCACCGGAAGTGGTGCCCGATGACGACGCTCTCCCACCCCCTCGCCGAGCCGGCGCTCCTGCCCGAGCCGGCCGCGCCCGCACCCGTGCTCGAGGTGCGCGACGTGCGGATCCGCGACCAGGTGACCGACCGCGAGATCGTGCACGGGGTCGGGTTCACGCTCACCCCGGGCCGGGTGGTGGGCATCGTCGGCGAGTCCGGCAGCGGCAAGACGCTCACCTGCCGCGCGGCGCTCGGCATCCTGCCCGAGCACTTCGTCGTCTCCGGCGGCTCGATCCGGATCGCCGGTGAGGACGTCGCCGGGCTGACGCCGGCCCGGTGGCAGCAGCTGCGCGGGTCGACGATCAGCGCCGTCTTCCAGGACCCGGCCTCCTACCTGAACCCGTCGATCCGGGTGGGGACGCAGGTCGCCGAGGTCGTGCGGGTCAAGACGGGGCTGCGGCGGCGGGCCGCGAGGGCGCGCACCCTCGAACTGTTCGAGGCGGTGCACCTGCGCGACCCCGAGCTCGTCGTCGACCAGTACCCGTTCGAGCTCTCCGGCGGGATGCTGCAGCGGGTCCTCATCGCTGCGGCGGTCGCCGCCGACCCGCAGGTGCTCGTCGCCGACGAGGCGACGACGGCGCTCGACGTCACCGTGCAGGCCGAGATCCTCGACCTGCTCGCCGACCTCCGCGAGCGCCGCGGGCTGGCGCTGGTCGTGGTCTCCCACGACCTCGCCGTCGTCGCGCAGCTCTGCGACGAGGTGCTGGTCATGCGTCGGGGCACCGTCGTGGAGCGGGGCCCGACGGCCGCCGTGCTGCACGACCCGCAGCACGAGTACACGCGGCTGCTCACCGCCGAGCACGAGCAGTACGGGCTCGAGCGGTTCCTCGACGCGCCGGCGGGGGCGACCCGTGGCTGACCGCCCCGTCATGGAGGTCACCGGCCTCGACGTCCACCACGGCCTGGCCAGGGCACGGCGCCAGGTGCTGCGGGACGTCTCGCTCACCGTGCACCGCGGCGAGACCGTCGGCCTCATCGGCGAGACGGGGTCGGGCAAGTCGACCTTCGCCCGGGCGGTGCTGGGGCTGGTGCGCGCCTCGGGCGGGCGGATCGTCGTCGGCGGCGAGGAGGTCACCGGGTACTCGGCCCGCCAGTGGCGGGCGCTGCGCCGCCGCGGCGTCGTCCAGTACGTCTTCCAGGACCCGCTGCGCAGCCTCGACCCCGACCTCCCCGTCGACGAGTCGCTCGTCGAGCCGCTGCTGATCCGCGGGGAGCGGCGCGCCGACGCCGTCGAGCGGGCACGGGCCTACCTCGGCCGGGTGCACCTGGACGAGGAGCTGCTCGGCCGGCTGCCCGGTGAGCTCTCCGGCGGGCAGCGGCAGCGGGTCGCCGTCGCCCGGGCGCTGGTGCCCGAGCCGGAGCTGGTGATCCTCGACGAACCGGTGAGCGCGCTGGACTCGGCCACCCGGGTGCAGGTGCTGCGCATCCTGCAGGAGCTGCGCGACTCCGGTGTCGCGCTGGTCTTCATCTCGCACGACCTGGGCTCGGTGGCCGGCGTCGCCGACCGGATCGCCGTGCTCTACCGCGGCGAGCTGGTCGAGGAAGGCGCCGCCCGCGAGGTCGTGAACACCCCCCGCCACCCGTACACGCGGCTGCTCGTCAGCTCGGCCCCGACGCTGCGCTCGCGCGCGGTCGACCGGGACGAGCGGGCCGCGCTGCGCGCCCTGCTCGACGCCTGAGAGGACACCGCATGACCCACGACACCCAGAACATCCCCGCCCCCGAGGGCCTGCGCACCCGCGGCACGGTCGTCGTCGTCCCCGGCCGGGGCGAGACACCGGCGACCTACGGCCGGTTCGGCCGCCGCCTCGCCGCCGACGCCTACGCCGTCCGAGTGGTGGCACCGCCGGCGCTCGACGACCTCGACGGGCTGGTCCGCACCCTCTCGGCCGCCGTCCCCGACGACCTCGTCCGGCCGCTGGTGCTGGTCGGGGCCGACGCCGGCGCCGTGGCGCTGGCCGCCCTCACCGCGCAGCCCGCCCCGGACGCCGCCTGGTGGCCCGACGCGCTGGTGCTCGCCGGGCTGCCCGGGTACGGCGCGTCGACCGCCGGCGGCTGGGCGGAGGAGCTCGACGCCCGCACGCACTGCCCCGTGCACCGCGGGGTGCTCGGCGACGACCCCGGCGTGGTCCGCGACAGCCTGCGCGATGCCGTGCCGGACGGACTGCTCGACGTCGCGTACGGCAGCACGTCGCCGCTGCCGCAGCTGCTGCTGGCCGGCGACGCCGACCCGGTCGCCGACCGGGAGGCGCTCGCGCGGGCGGCGAAGGCGCGGCCCGCGGCGCGGCTCACGGTGGTGCGGGGTGCGCACCACGACGTGCTCAACGACCTGCAGCACCGGTCGGTCGCCGCCGAGGTCGTCGGCTTCCTCGAGGCCCTGCGCGGCGGCCCGGCGCCGGCGCCCGTGCTGGAGGTGGTGTCCAGTGCCTGGTGAGCCGCTCGCCGAGGCGTTCCGCGAGGTGATGGCCGGGGTCTGCACACCGGTGTCGGTGGTGACCGCGCTGCGGGACGGCGCTCCGCACGGCACCACCGTCAGCGCCTTCGCCTCGCTGTCGATGTCCCCGCCGATGGTGCTCGTCGCCCTCGACCGCCGGTCGGACCTGCTGGCCCGGCTGGCGGTCGGCCGCCCGTTCGGGGTGAACGTGCTCGGCGCCGACCAGGCCGGACTGGCCGCCGCGTTCGCGCGCAAGGGCCCGGACAAGTTCGCCGGCGTGGACTGGGAGCTCGACACCGGCGCGCCGCGGCTGACGGGCAGCCCGGGCTGGCTGGCCTGCACCGTGGCGCAGCTGGTCGACGGCGGGGACCACGTCGTGGCTCTGGGGGACGTCGTCCGCGCGGCGACCGCCGGTGGGCCACCGCTGACCTACCACGCGCGCACGTTCGGCACGCACCGGGCGACCCCCGTCCTGCGATCGGTGGTGGGCTCGTGAGCGCGCCGGGCCTCGGCACCCCCCGGCGCACCGACGTCGTCGTGGTCGGCGGCGGGGTGACCGGGTCGGCGGCGGCGCGGGCGCTGGCCCGGCGGGGCCTGGCCGTCGTCCTGCTGGAGCGGCTGGGCCGACCGGGCACGCCCGCGGCCTCCCACCGCCGGGACGCCGACCGGGTGGTGGCCGCGCTGCAGGTGGCCGCTGCGGAGCACGGCGCCGTCGTCCGCCACCACCGCGAGGTGCTGGCCGTCGAGCCGGCACCCGGCGGCGGGGTGCTGGTCCGCTGCGCCGCGGGGGCGGCCGTGCGGGCGGGGACGGCGGTCGTCGCGGCCGGCCCCGGGTCGGACCGGCTCTGGCCGGGAGCCGACGTCCGGCCCGGGCACGTGCTGCTGGCCGCCGGGTCCGGGGCACGGGACCTGGCGGCCGCCCTCGCCGTCGGCCGGGAGATCGCGGACCTCGTCCTGCTGCCCGCCGCTCCCCTCGAGCTGACCGGGGACCGGGTGAGCGCGTGAGCACGATCGCCGTCGTCGGCAACCCCAAGCCGCACTCCCGCACCCGCTCGGCGGCCGAACTGGTCGTCGAGCGCCTCACCGGTGCCCCGCCCGACCGCGTCGTCGACGTCGTCGACCTCGGCGCCGGCCTGCTCGGCTGGGGCGACCCCGCCGTGGAGGACGCCGTCGCCGCGCTGCGGGACGCCGACCTGGCCGTGGTCGCCAGCCCCACCTTCAAGGCCACCTACACCGGGCTGCTCAAGCTCTTCCTCGACCAGATCGGCACCGGCGACCTGGCCGGCGTCGTCGCCGTCCCCCTGATGCTCGGCGGCGGACCCACCCACGCCCTCGCCCCCGAGCTCCTGCTCAAGCCCGTCCTGGTGGAGCTCGGCGCGACCGCACCCACCAAGGGGCTCTACCTGCTCGACAAGACCTGGGACGACCCCGCCGCGCTCGACCCGTGGCTGACCACCGCGGCCCCGCAGGTCGCCGCCGCCCGCACCGTCGCGCGCGGGTGAGGCCGGCCGCGGGTCAGCGGTGCGGACCTCTCCGGCCGAGGGTGTCCACGGGGGTCGCGCCGGGGCGGGTCCACTGGGCCACGGGCCGGCTGGTCTCGCCCCAGGTGGGGTTCCCGTCGGCGTCCTTGCGCCAGTACCAGCACGCGTGGTTCCCCCCGGGCCAGCCTTCGGGCTTGTCCTCCCACGCCTCGCCGCGGCCGTAGGGCGTCCGGTCGAGCAGGCCGAAGGACGCGGCGACCGGCTCGTTGCCGCGGCCCGTCGTGGAGTAGGTGAGGAAGGCGCGGTCGCCGTCGCGCAGGAAGCAGGTGAGGTACCCCATCTCCCCGCCCACCGGCTCGGGCACGTCGCGCACCGAGTACCAGGGCTGGCGGTAGCCCATGAACTCCACGAAGGCGGCCACCTCGTCCCAGACCCCCGTGGTGAGGACGGCGAACGAAACGCCGCGGGCCTCGAGGTAGACGGTGTCCTGCAGCTGCCAGGCGGTCATGGTGCAGCCCTCGCACTGCCCCTGGTGCGGCGCGCCGTCGTACCACATGTGCTTGTAGACGACGAGCTCGCCACGCCCGCGGAACAGGTCCAGGAACGGCACCGGGCCGTCGGGGCCGACGACTTCGATCGTCGGGTCGAACTCGACCATCGGCAGCCGGCGGCGGGCCGCGGCGAGGGCGTCCCCCTCGCGGGTGTGCGCCTTCTCGCGGACCAGCAGCTCGTCCCGGGCGGCCTGCCAGGTGGCCAGGTCGACGACGGGCGGGCGGCCGGGGAGCGCGGTGGTCGGCTGGGCCGGGGTGGTCGTCACGGTGTCCTCCGGGGTGCTCGTGCCGAGCGGTGTCGGTCACCAGGAAGACCCCCGCCCGGGGCGGAACTCATCGCCCTGCCGGATCAGGAGACGGCGGTCCGCACGAGCGCGGCGATCTTGTCCTCCACCGCCGGGGTCCACGCGACGAGCGCGAACCCCACGGGCCAGATCTCGCCGTCGTCGAGGTGGGCCGGGTCCTGGAACTCCAGGGTCGAGTAGCGCTGGCCGAACTTGCCGGCGTTCTTGAACGAGAGGACGACCTTGCCCTCCCGGTTGGCGTAGGCCGGCATGCCGTACCAGGTCCGGGGCGCGAGGTCGGGAGCGTTGGCGGTCACCGTCACGTGGACGCGCTCGGCGATCGCGCGGTCGGCGGGATTCATCGTCGCGATGCTGTCGAGCAGGGCCTGCAACCCCTCGGCCTTCTTCACGCCGCTCCGTCCCTCGGCGCGCAGTTCCGCCGCGCGCTGCTTCATGGCGGCCCGCTCGGCAGCGCTGAAGCCGTCGGTCGTCCTCGTGCTGGTGTGGGTGGACATGCTGCTCTCCCCTTCACGTGCGTCGATCGTGTCGACGGAGCGACGTGCTCCTCGATGCATTGACACGTCCCGGACCACATGTGTGACACCGGACGGTCAGAAGACCCGTGGACGAACCCGCGAAGGGGCGGCCTCGGTCAGCGCAGCACCGGGAACACCAGGTGGATGACCCTGTCGCCGGGCAGGCAGACCGTCGGGTTGCCGAGCAGGACATCTTCGGAGGACAGCCGGCCGAAGAACGGGCGGTTGCCCTCCCCCATCACGACGGGGACCAGGTCGACGGCCACCTCGTCGAGCAGCCCGAGGTCCAGGCACTGCCGGGCGACGGTCCCCCCGGCGATCGCGACGACACGGTCGCCGGCCAGCTCCTGGGCTCGTGCGACCGCGGCCTCGATCCCGTCGGTCACGAAGGTGAACGGGGCGTCGGGGTGCGCGTCGACCCAGTCGGTCGGTACCCGGTGGGTCACGACGACGACGGGGACGTCGAGGGTGTGCCGGCCCTGCCGGCCCTCGGCCACGTCGAAGAGCGTCCGACCGCAGACCAGTGCCCCCAGCGAGGACGTCCACCGCCGCCAGTGTTCCGCGCTGGACGGGGACAGGTGGACGGTGAAGTCGCCGGCGGGGGTCGGGATCTCGACCTCGCCGTTCTGCAGCCAGTCGAACAACCGGCCGATCGTGTCGTCCTGCTTCGCGACGTACCCGTCGAGGGACATGATCGCGTTCGCCACCACCTTGCCCACGGTCCTCGCTCCTCCGGTGTGCTTCGACCGGTGGATCTGCGCGACGACGCCGCTGGGGACTACCTGCCCTCCACGGGGCGCGCGGCTGCCGATGCACGTGGAGACCCGGCACGCCGGTGCAACTCATCGGCCGGCCAGGTCGGCGCGTCGACTGCGAGGACGACCGTGACCAGAGACGACTCAGGGCGCCCTCCTGGGAGAGGGCGCCCTGATGGAACGGGGTGGAGCCGAGCAACAGGAACTGATGGCCCCCACAGGGCCGGGGCGGCGCGTTCGTCTTGGTTGATGGATGCACCTCGGACGGTTGCTCGGCCCCCGACGAACCCTTCTCGAACGACGATGAACGCCACCCTGGCTAGCACCGCGGCATCGCAAGGAGGCCGCCTGACAAAGCCCGGATGCTCGCCGGCAAGTCGGGCGACCAGGCTGCTGTGGAGCTTCGACCCGAGGCACCGCCATCGCCGTTGGCCCCCCTTGCTGCGGCCCTACTTCCCGGTTGTCCGCAAGGCTCCGCGGGCTGGCGTGCTCAAGGCACCAGAGGCCACTGAGAAGCTTGGAAAAGCGCCTCGGTCCACCCCGCGTAGTTCCCGAATCGGAACGCCGAGGAGCCTTCCAACTGGATGTCGAACTTCAATTCCAGTTCGGCCACGAGCGGTCGATCGGGCAGGACGTGTACGAAGACCTCCGGGAAAGTGAAGCTGCCGGGAAGGCCGCGGACGCCGTGAAGGCCGTCGGAGTCGAAGAACAGCAGCGTATCGAACCAGTGGTTCTGGGCAATGATGGCGCCACCCTCCGTCATGATTTTCTGATTGGCATGCAACCAGCATTTTGACCAGTTGTCACCGAAGCTGAGGGGCCCGTTGACGCCAGTGAAGCCCCACACCTCTCCCCACAGGTTCACTCGAGGAGCGGACCGATACCATCCCGCTGGTGGTAGGCGATCACTGCCGATGCCGTAGATGGCTGTGACGCCAGCACTTCCGAACCAGAGATCTCCGTCGTCGTAGTCCAGTTGCCCTCGGAAGTGAACGCCATCCGACTGTGCGAAGGCCGTCAGCCCGAGCAAGTGGCCGGGAGTCCACCAACTGGTTTGACCCCACCACCACATACCGATGTCCGCCGTGTCGGTTGACGTTACGACACCGTAATTCGGTAGTTCGAGCGAGTCTTCGCCCATATCTCGCAGGAGATAGTGACTGGCATACGCGTCGCGAACCAAGGAACCGAGTTCTTCATCGGCGGGCGCACCTCTCTGCGCGGCTACTTGGAGCCGTTCCCGAGCTCCTCGTTCCGCTGAGCTGAGTGGCTGATACGCCCTACTCTCACGGGCGATGCGGGCCGCGTGAGCAGTGCCTGCCTCAACAACGAGAGGAAGCGCGTCCCCCAGCGGTTCGGCGACCTCATTTGCAAGACTCTCAAACCGGACTTCAGCATATCGAGTGTCAGTCATGGCGGCGTTCCCTTCAGCCGGTGGGCGTGCCTCACTGGTTCGGTCGTGGGATGGCGATTAGACAGTTCAACTCCTTCCAATTCGTGATCACAGGACCCGGCGACAGGACGTTGCGTTCGAGGTTGGTACGGCTCGGTGAACATGCAGGAGATCCGCGATTTGCTGGTCGGCGGCCACGGAAGTACACCGATATAGAAGCCGACATCAGTAGATGACTGGATGCACGAGAACAAGTGCTTGGAGACTCTTCCCCGTACTGCAGCCTCGCCTGAGTGGAATGGTCTTGAGGCACCGGCATGCCCGATCTCCGCCTGGTGCCGGAACCCCTGCTTCGTTCCCATGTCCCCAGTCGCCCTTCGCGCGGCAGCCACACCAGCGACGCGAAGGGATAGCTAGAACCAGCAGGCGTTGGCACCGTCGCCGGCGTGTGGGAAAGACATGTGCGGCGCGTCGTCATGCTGACGCCATCACCGGGAACTGCATGGCGCAGCCGGCAGTGTTGGCAACCGTGCGAAGGTCGCGGTGGACGCCGCATCCGGTCGTTGCCAGAAGGCGGCGGACGGTTCTCTGCTGGACTGCCTGATGACACGTCGATCCTCGCCGCGGATGATGATGACTGCCGCGAGGGCTTCTACTGGTCAGGCGGAAGTCGATGAGGTCGGCATGGTTCTCCGAACCAAGCCACAAGAAAAGGGTTGCATTAGAAGGTCGTCGGCCGTGTCCGCTTTCGAGGGGTCGGCGCAGAATGTTGTGCATGTCGTCGCCATCCTCTTCCGCGCCGCCGCTGCCTACCCGATTCGCTCCAGGCTGAGCCGCCAGACGTTTAGCTTGGCGTTGACGCCGCTGGCCGCGGAGGTACCGCCGGCGTTCGCGAATGCGCGGACGCCGACGTTCAGCGTGTACCCGTGCCCGGGCTGCATGCGGAACGCGATGTTGCCCCACGGGTCCCAAGTAGTGAACGGCCCCTGGTCGCCTCCTTCATGGTCGGGCAGAAATGGAAATGTCGACGCCTTGTGCTTGCGCCAGAGCTGGTACTGCGAGCGGTCCGCCAGCGGCGGCTTGCCGGGGAAGGGATCCTCGAATGCGGTGATGTCGATGCCACCCTCGCCGTCCGCCCAACTGCCGGGCACAGCAGTAGCGAGCTCGAAGTGAAACTCGAGGAATGTCTCGGCACGGGCGACGAGGTTGATCGAGTGGCCCGTCGTCAGGGCGATGCCGTAGCCGGCGTGCACGTCGACGGGGCCGCCGACGCCGCCCGGGGTGTCGCCCGATACCGCTGTCGAGGAGACGAAGCCCGAGGGTTCGAAGAAGCGCTGGTTTGTGGCAGCTCCGCCGAGGTTCCAGCTCCAGGTGTAGTCGTACGGGGGTCGCCGCTCCTCGATCGGTCCGGCGGGCAGCGGCGCGATGAAGTCGAAGAAGCTGTCGGCGCGATGCTCATGGAGCCGTCGTAGCTCCAGCCGCGATGCATCCAGCGCGACGCCCGTCTCGCCCAGCCGCTTCAGCGCTGCCATGGCCGCCGGGTCGTCCTCGATCGTCCTCGCCAGCGGGGCGTTGACGGCGGCCTCGAGCCTTGCTCGCTCGTCGTCTGCCGCCCGCACGTCGGTCCGAGCCTCCTGGGAACGGGTCACCATCGCGGCTACCGAGCGCTCAGCGAGATCCCGCTGCTCGCTGTTGAGGCCTTCGCGGAACTCGATCTGAACGCCCTCGAGGTGCTCGTCGAGTCGAGGGGGCACCGTCGACACCACATCTCCTCACTCGCTCGATCGGGTGCAGGCGACAACCGGCCGGCGTGCGTCCACCGTGGACCCGAGAGCCCCCTTCAGGTCAGAGCCGATGGTCCTGTCTTCACGGGCTTACCGAGACGTCTACCCGCTGCCCTTCGACCGGGCGCGCCTCGACAGGGCCGGCGGCGCGAGGTCCGGTCCACCCCCGGGTCGCCATGGAGGTCTCGGCCACGCGCAAATGCGGACGGCGGCAGTCCGGATGAGTCGTGCACTGTGGGACTGAGCCGGCACCCGATTGGGGGAGGGCCTGGTCATCGGGGTCGAGCCGAGGGGACTCGAACGCGGCTTGCGCGGTGGCATCAGCGGCTCGACCAGCAGCGAGAGCCACGAGGTCCGTCGTTCGGACACCCCGCGTCACTGTCCACCGACGCCCACCCGTCGCGGTAGAGATCAGTGGCACATGGTCCCGGCCGCCGACCTCACGGGTCGGC
>NZ_JBJGZV010000014.1:0-121237 GCF_054050715.1 Blastococcus sp. SYSU D00669 | reverse complement strand
CGCGCCGCCGCCCCGGCCGCCCCCCCCCACGGAGGCCGTCGAACGCCTGCGGGCTGGTGACCTCGTGCACGAGGTGCAGGTCGATGTAGAGCAGGTCCGGCTCACCGTCGGCGCTGCGCACGACGTGGGCGTCGTAGACCTTCTCGGCCAGGGTCTTCGGCACGGCGGGTCCTTCCGGGGGATCTCACTGGCCATCCCATTCACTGGGATGCAAGTATTGCTGTGTGGGACAGCCTAACCCCGTCGCCGTTCTGGACAAAGCGGTGGCCATCCTCCGCGCCGTCGCCGACGAGCCGGCCACGCTCGCCGACCTCGTGGCGCGCACCGGCCTGCCCCGGGCGACCGCGCACCGGCTGGCCGTCGCGCTCGAGGGGCACCGGCTGGTGGAGCGCACCGACGGCGGCGCCTGGGCGACCGGCCCGGGGCTGCGCGAGCTGGCGCGCAGCGGCCCCGACCTGGCCGAGCTGGCCGAGCGCCACCTGGTCACCCTGCGCGACCTGAGCGGGGAGAGCGCCCAGTTCTACGTCCGCGACGGCGCCTCCCGGGTCTGCGTCGCCGCCGCCGAGCGCGCCCACGGGCTGCGCGACACCGTGCCGGTGGGCGCCCGGCTGCCGCTGACCGCGGGGTCGGCCGCGCACGCCCTGCTGGCCTTCGCGCCGGCCGACGAGGTGACGCCGCTGCTCCCCTCGGCCAGCTTCACCGCCCGCACGCTGCTCGACGTCCGCCGCCGGGGCTGGGCGCACAGCGTGGCCGAGCGCGAGGCGGGCGTGGCCTCGCTGTCGGCCCCGGTGCGCGACGGCACCGGCGGCGTCCTCGGCGCGGTCTCCATCTCCGGGCCGGTCGAGCGGCTGGGCCGCCGTCCCTCACCGGAGGTCATCGGTGCGGTGCTCGACGCCGCCGCGGCCATCTCCCGCGCCGCGCGGTAGCCGCACCCGTACCGCTGGGGGCCGGAACGGTCCAGACTCGGGACTCCTCCACCGATCCGTCCCAGGAGGAACCCGATGGCTCCGGGAGCCGGCCCGACGACGTTCTCGACCCCCTTCGCGCGGGCGAACCCGCTGCACCGCTTCATGCGGCGCACGGCCGGGACGGCCCCGGTGTCGTGGGTGTACGTCCGCCTGCTGCACCACCTCGACCGCGCGGTGTTCCGCGTCACCCGGGGGCGGGCCACGTTCGCCTCCCTGGTGACCGGGCTGCCGGTGGTCATGCTGACCACCACGGGGGCGCGCAGCGGCCGGCCGCGGACGGTCCCCGTGCTCGGCCTGCCCCTGGACGCGTCGTTGCCCTCGTCCGGCACACCGCGGCAGGCGGGCCGGGGACGGCTGGCGGTCCTGGCGTCCAACTGGGGCCAGGCCGCGCACCCGGCCTGGTACCACAACCTGGTGGCGCACCCGGAGGCGTCCGTGACCACCGGCGGCCTCGACTGGCCGGTGCGCGCCCGCCTCACCGACGGCGACGAGCGCGAGCGGCTCTGGCAGCTCGGCCTGGCGATCTACCCGGCGTGGCAGGCCTACGCCCGCCGCGCGTCCGGGCGCCGGATCCCGGTCTTCGTGCTCGACCCGGCGTGACCGCGGGGCCGGACCCGGCTTCCCCTGCACCGGTCGACGGGCGAACACTGCTCCCATGACCGCCACCGAGACGTCCACCGGCCGCGCGCGGATCGCCGAGCCCGGCGAGGGCATCGGCCTCGACGAGCTGGCCCTGGCCACCCGCAACCACGGGATGCCGCTGGAGGCGCTGCGCTACGACGTCACCCCGCCGGGGCTGCACTACGTGCTCACCCACTACGACATCCCGGCGGTCGACCCGGGCACGTGGCGGCTGGAGATCGGCGGCGCGGTGGCGCGGCCGGTGGAGCTCCGCCTGGCGGAGCTGCAGCGGCGTCCCCGGGTCACCGCGCGCGTGCTGCTGGAGTGCGCCGGCAACGGCCGGGCCCGCTACGAGCCCCGCCCGGTGAGCCAGCCGTGGCTGCTGGAGGCGGTCGGGACGGCGGAGTGGACCGGCACGCCGCTGGCGCCGCTGCTGGAGGAGGCCGGCGTCTCCCCTGACGCCGTCGACGTCGCCTTCACCGGGGCCGACCACGGCGTCGAGCGCGGCGTGGAGCAGGACTACGCGCGCGGTCTGCCGCTCGCCGAGGCGCTGCGCCCGGACGCGCTGCTGGTCTGGGGCATGAACGGCGCCCCGCTGCCGCCCCAGCACGGCGCCCCCCTGCGGCTGGTCATCCCGGGCTGGTACGGCATGGCCCACGTGAAGTGGCTGCGGCGCATCGAGGTGCTCGAGCGGCCGTTCGACGGCTTCCAGAACGCCACGGCCTACCGGATCAAGGTCGACGCGCACGAGCCGGGCGAGCCGGTCACCCGCATCCGGCCCCGGGCCCTCGTGGCCCCGCCCGGCTGGCCGGACTTCATGACCCGCGAGCGGTTCGTGCGCCCGGGACCGGTGACGCTGACCGGCCGGGCCTGGTCGGGGCAGGCACCGGTGCAGCGGGTGGAGGTCAGCACCGACGGCGGCGCGACGTGGGCCGACGCCGTCCTGGCCGCGGCCGACCCCGAGCACCCGTACGCCTGGCGGGCGTGGAGCTTCGAGTGGGCGGCGTCCCCCGGGCGCGCCGAGCTGCTCGCCCGCGCCACCGACGCGACCGGGGAGACCCAGCCGGTCGAGCAGGAGTGGAACCGGCAGGGCATGGCCAACACCCTCGTCCAGCGGGTGCCGGTCACCGTCCTCGAGGGGCCCTGACCCGGAGCCCCTAGTGGGCGGGGCGGTCGCCGTCCTCGGCGTGCGCCCGCGCCAGCTCGGCCTCGTCGACGACGACCGGCCGCACCCGCGCCCACGCGAAGAACGCGCCCGCCACCACCACCAGGCCGATGCCGGTCCAGAGGTTGGCGTTCACCCCGCCGGTCTTCTCGGTCTCGGGGTCGGCGAACAGGCCCATGAGGACCAGCACGATGCCGTAGACCCCGAGCAGCCCGGCGATGACGACGCGGACGTCGAAGGCGCCGGCCTTGTGCTTGCCTGTGTCGCTCATGCCCGGCTCCTCAGCGGAAGATGACGTTCAGGGCGATGACCATCGCCAGCGAGATCCCGGCCAGCTTGGTGGGTGACCGGTACCAGGGCAGCCGGCCCGCGTCGGGGTCGGTGCGCTGTTCCCTGGGGGTCTCCGAGTAGACGAGCCCGACCAGCTCGGCGACCGGCTTGGGCCGCGTGACCATCGTGACGGCCACGCTCACCACGATGTCGACGACGAACGCGGCGCTGGCGGCCACGAAGCTCGCGCCCTGGCCGCTGAGCGGGATGACGCCCAGCGACGCCGCACCCAGCGCGTCCTCGCTGAGCACCGCGACCAGGACCGCGGCCAGCGTGCCGGAGACCAGGCCGGTCCAACCCGCGGTCGCCGTCATCCGCTTCCAGAACATGCCGAGGATGAACGTGGCGAACAGCGGCGCGTTGAAGAAGCCGAACAGCGTCTGCAGGTAGTCCATGAGGTTCGTGTAGCCCGACGCGATCAGCGCCGTCCCGATCGCGACCACCGTGGCCCCGACGGTGGCCCAGCGGCCGACCCGCAGGTAGTAGTCGTCGGGCCGGTCCTTCTTCACGTACTGCTGCCACAGGTCGTAGCTGAAGACGGTGTTGAAGGCCGAGATGTTGGCCGCCATGCCGGCCATGAAGGCGGCCAGCAGGCCGGCGATCGCGATGCCGAGCAGGCCGTTGGGCAGCACCTCCTCGATCAGCGCGAGCATCGAGTCGTTGTAGGTGAGGCTGCTGCTCTCACCCGCCTTGAGCTGCGCGATCTCCGGCACCAGGACGCCGGCGATGATGCCCGGGACCACCACCACGAACGGGATGAACATCTTCGGGAACGACCCGATGACCGGGGTGCTCCTGGCCGCCGACATCGACTTGGTGGCCATCGCCCGCTGCACCTCGACGAAGTTCGTCGTCCAGTAGCCGAACGAGAGCACGAAGCCGAGGCCGAAGACGATGCCGACCACCGACCAGACCGGGTTGTCGAAGGTGGACAGCTCGGTACCCGGCCAGGACTGCAGCTGGTCCGCGTTGCCCGCCTCGGTGACCTCGTCGATGAGGCCGCCGATGCCGCCGACGCGGTTGAGGCCGATCAGGGTCAGCGGCAGCAGCGCCGCCACGATGACGAAGAACTGCAGGACCTCGTTGTAGATCGCCGCCGACAGGCCGCCGAGGGTGATGTAGCTGAGCACGACCGCCGCCGCGACGACCAGCGACACCCACAGCGGCCAGCCGAGCAGCGACTCGACGATGGTGGCCAGCAGGAACAGGTTGATGCCGGCGATGAGCACCTGGGCGACGGCGAAGGACAGCGCGTTGACCAGGTGGGCCCCGGTGCCGAAGCGGCGCCGCATGAACTCGGGGACGCTGCGGACCTTCGACCCGTAGTAGAAGGGCATCATCACGACGCCGAGGAACAGCATCGCCGGGACCGCGCCGACCCAGAAGTAGTGCATGGTCGGCATGCCGTACTGGGCGCCGTTGGCCGACATGCCGATGATCTCGACCGCGCCGAGGTTCGCGGAGATGAACGCCAGCCCGGTCACCCACGCCGGCAGCGACCTGCCGGAGAGGAAGAAGTCGAGGCTGTCGGACACCCGGCGGCGGGCGGCGAACCCGATGCCGAGGACGACGGCGAAGTAGACGAGGACGAGCGCGTAGTCGACGAACGAGGCGTCGAGCCTCAGGGTGTCCACGCAGGCCTTCTTCCTCCCGCGGACGCGGGGTTCACGCGAGTCGCCGGGCTCCCGCGGACGGGACGGCGACGAAGTTGCGCGGAGGCGGGGCCCCCTCGCGGCCGAACCTCTCGGTGACGGCCGCGACCACCGCGTCCACCCGGTCGGCGTCGACCAGCGAGATCGCGCTGCCCCCGAACCCGCCGCCGACCATGCGGGCGCCGTACGCCCCTGCCGCCGTCGCGCTGTCCACCACCGCGTCGAGCAGCGGGGTCGAGATCTCGAAGTCGTCGCGCAGGGACGCGTGGCCGGCGGTGAGCACCGGCCCGATCGCCCGGACGTCGTCCGTACCCCGCAGCGCCGCGACGACCTCGAGCACCCGTGAGTTCTCGGTCACGATGTGCCGCGCCCGGCGCAGCAGGACCGCCCCCTCCGGTGTCCCGTCGTCCAGGACGGCGAGCGCGTCGACGTCGGGCACCTCGCGGAGGAACCCGACACCGAGCCGCTCGGCCGCCTGCTCGCACTCGCGGCGGCGGTCGCCGTACCCGCCGCCGGCGTGCTCGTGGGCCTGGCCGGTGTCGACGACGAGCAGCGCCAGGCCGGTGGCCGCGAGGTCGAAGGGCACCTGCTCGCTGGTGCGGTCGCGGGTGTCGAGGAACAGCGCGTGCCCGGCGGTGCAGAGCACCGAGGCGGACTGGTCGAGGATGCCGGTCGGGGCGCCGACGAAGTCGTTCTCCGCCCGCCGGGCGACGTCGACCAGGTCGGTCGGCGTCAGCTCCGGCAGGCACAGGTCGCGCACGGCCAGCGCCACGGCGCACTCGAGGGCGGCCGAGGAGGACAGCCCCGCGCCGGCCGGGACGTCGCTGTCGACGAGCACCGAGAGCCCGCCGGCCGCGCCGACCGCGTCGCGCAGCTCGTGCACGACACCGGCGGGGTAGCCGGCCCAGCCGCGGGGGTTGCCCGGGGCCAGCTCGGTGATCGGCACGACGACGTCGTCCTCGGGCTGCTGCAGCGAGGAGAACGCGACCGCGCCGTCGGTGCGGGGCGCGACCGCGGCCCGGGTGGTGTGCGGCAGCGCCACGGGCAGCACGAAGCCGCCGTTGTAGTCGGTGTGCTCGCCGATGACGTTGACCCGTCCCGGAGCCGCCCACACGCCCGCGGGCTCGCCGCCGAAGCGGGCGCGGAACGCCTCGGCCGCGGCCCGGGCCGCCTGCCCGTCGCTCACGGGAGCACCACGGCCCGCAGCTGCTCCGCGACGTCCTCCGGGTTGGTGTCGGTGATGAACGCGCCCATGCCCGACTCCGAGCCGGCCAGGTACTTCAGCTTCCCGGGGGCCCGGCGGATCGAGAACAGCTGGAGGTGCAGCCACCACTCGTCGCGGCCGTCGCCCACCGGCGCCTGGTTCCAGGCGGCGATGTAGGGCATCGGGGTGTCGAAGCGGTGCCGGAAGCGGCCCAGGACGTCGAGGTAGACCTCGACGAAGGCGTCGCGCCGGGCGTCGTCGAGCGCCGGCAGGTCGGGGGCCCGCCGGGTCGGGAAGAACTGCACCTCGTAGGGCCAGCGGGCGGCGGCCGGCACGAACGCCGTCCAGTGCTCGTTCGCGGTGACCACGCGGGGGCCCTGCTTCTCGCCCTCGACCAGCTCGGCGAACAGGTCGCCGCCGGTGCGCTCGCGGTGCCGGCGCACCGAGTCGAGCACCTTGGCCGCCCGCGGCGGCAGGTACGGGTAGGCGTAGATCTGCCCGTGGGGGTGGGACAGGGTGACGCCGATCTCCTCGCCGTGGTTCTCGAACGGGAAGACGTACTCGATGCCGTCGATCGCGCCGAGCTCGGCCGTCCGGTCGGCCCAGACGTCGACCACCAGCCGGGCGCGCTCCGCGCCGAGGTCGGCGAAGGCGCGGTCGTGCTCGTCGGTGAAGCAGACGACCTCGCAGCGGCCGAAGCCCGGTCGCAGCTCGGCCAGCGGGGCGCCCGGCGCCGTCGGCGGCACGTCGCGCTCGACGGCGGTGGCCAGCGACGGGAAGCGGTTCTCGAAGACGACGACCTGGTAGTCGCTCTCGGGTATCTCGGTCGGCCGGCCCGGCGCGGACGGGTCCAGCGGGCACTCGTCGGCCGGCGGCAGGAAGGTGCGGGTCTGGCGGTGCGAGGCGATGGCCACCCACTCGTCGAGCAGGGCGTCGTACCGCAGCTGCGAGCGCGTGCTGACCGGCGGGAGGTCGCGCGTGTCGACGGCGTCGCGCGGCCGGGCGTCGTCGTCGCTGTCGAAGTACAGAATCTCCCGGCCGTCGGCCAAGCGACGGCTCGTCCGGATCACCTTGCCGACCTCCACGTCTCCGGGGCCGGTTCCGGCCCACTGGACGCTATCCCCGGCTCCTGATCAGGGGCCACTCGGGGCACCGGACGCCCCCAGGACGCGGCAGAGCCCCCGGCCGGGTGGCCGGGGGCTCTGCGCGCTGTAGCCCCGAGGGGATTCGAACCCCCGCTACCGCCTTGAGAGGGCGGCGTCCTGGGCCGCTAGACGACGGGGCCGCGGCCGGTCCATCTTCCCACGGCGTCCCGGTGCGGTGGCACCGGGGGCCGCGGATGCGCCGAGCGCCCCCGGTCTCGGTGGACCGGGGGCGCTCGGACGGTGCGTAGCCCCGAAGGGATTCGAACCCTCGCTACCGCCGTGAGAGGGCGGCGTCCTGGGCCGCTAGACGACGGGGCCGTGCGGGCGGTGCATGAGGAACCGTGCTGCCAGGACGTCAGCTTCCTCGCTGGGGTACCAGGACTCGAACCTAGACTAACGGAGCCAGAATCCGTCGGGCTGCCAATTACCCCATACCCCAAGGTTGGCGTGGCACCTCGCGGCGCCGGAGACGACCATACCCGACGTTCCGGGAGGGCCGGTCACCGCCCCCGGGGCGTGGCGGCCGCGAGCGCCGGCGGGCGCAGGTCCAGCGCCGGGGTCACCGTCTCCGGGCGCAGCCGGCGGCGCGACCGCGCCACGACCGCCACGTACGCGCCCAGGGCCAGCAGGTCGACCAGGACGACGAGGAATGCGGGGCCGGAGACGCTCTCGGTGGCGACCGCCTCACCCAGCGCGCCGGCCAGCAGGAAGACCAGCACGTTGTTGACCGCGTGCAGCACGACCGCCGCCTCCAGCCCGCCGGTGAGCCACACGACCGCCGAGGCCGCCAGCCCGAAGCCGAAGCGGCTGAGGAAGGTCAGGAAGTCGGGCGGGACGTGGGCCAGCGAGAACAGCGCCGCGGTGACGACCCCGGCGACCACGGCGCCGGTCGTGGGGCTGCGGATCCACCCGGCGATGGCCTGGCTGAGGTAGCCGCGGAACAGGTACTCCTCGGCCGCCGACTGCAGCGGGGTGGTGAGGATCACCACCAGCAGCAGCCAGCCGTACCCGCTCACCGGCCCGCTGATCGACTCCGGGTCGATGGCGACGCCGATGCCCACCGTGAGCGCGATGCCGACCCCGAGCGTGGCCAGCGCCCGCAGCGTGAACGGCGCGAACAGCCGCCAGCGCAGCCGCGCCAGCACCGACGCCGACCAGCCGACCTGCATGCCGTGCGCCACGCCCCAGGCCAGCCACACGGTCGGGATGGCGACGATCAGCGTGAGGTTGGTGACCAGCAGCGTCGCCGGGTCGATCAGGTTCTGCATGGCCAGGTCGGGGCCGATCCCGGTGACGATCGCCACCAGGACGACGACGACGTCGGCCACCGCGAACACCACGGCGAACAGCAGCAGCCCGAGCAGCGGCCGCCACCACCGCCAGTCCCGCGCCCGCATGGCGTGCAGGAACGGCTGCGGGACGTCGTGCGGCGGGGTGCCCGGCGGGGGCGCCCAGCGCACGTCCGGCGGCGGCTGCCACGGGACGGGGGCCGGCGGGTACTGCTGCGGGACGCCGGCCCAGGGCCCCGGCGCGTACGGGGCCGCGTACGGCTGGAGCGGGTGCGGCTGCGGCGGGTGCTGCTGGGGCGGGTACGGCTGCGGCGCGGCGGCCCACGGCGGCTGCGGGGCACCGGCCCACCCCGCGCCGATCCCCGCCACCACCGGCGGGGCCCCGTAGGGGCCGGTCGGCGGTGGGCCGGTGTAGGGCTCCGGCTCGGTCACGCTTCCCCGCCTTCCCTCGTGGCCGTGCGGCTACGCGCCGGTGCCGAGCGCGCGCGCCCGGTCGAGCCGGGCGAGCGTGCGCTCGCGGCCCAGCAGCTCGATCGACTCGTACAGCGGCGGGGACACCGTGCGGCCGCTGACCGCCACCCGCACCGGGCCGAACGCCTGCCGCGGCTTGCGCCCCAGGCCGTCGACCAGCGCGGTCTTCAGCGCCTCCTCGATCGCCGCGGTCGACCAGTCCCCCAGCCCGGCCAGCGCCGTCGACGCGGCGTCGAGCACCTCGGCCGCGCCGTCGCCGGCCAGCTGCTTCTCGGCCGCGGCCGGGTCGATCTCGACGTCGTCGGTGAACAGGAAGGCCAGCAGCCCGACGGCGTCGGAGAGGACGACCATGCGCTCCTGGGCCAGCGGGGCGATCGCGTCGAGGACGCGGCGCTGCTCGTCGGTGGGCGGGTCGGCGACCAGCCCGGCGGCCGCGAGGAACGGGACCACCCGCTCGACGAACTCCTCGACCGGCAGGGCGCGCAGGTGCGTGGCGTTGATCGCCTCGGCCTTCTTCAGGTCGAAGCGCGCCGGGTTGGCGCTCACGCGGGTGACGTCGAAGGCCTCGACCATCTCGGCGACCGAGAAGACGTCGCGGTCCTCGGCGATCGACCAGCCCAGCAGGGCCAGGTAGTTGGCCAGCCCCTCGGGCAGGAAGCCGCGCTCGGGGTAGACGTCGAAGTTCGCCTGCGGGTCGCGCTTGGACAACTTCTTCGTCCCCTCGCCCATGACGTAGGGCAGGTGGCCGAAGCGGGGGGTGCCGGCCGCGACGCCGATGTCGGTCAGCGCGGCGTAGAGCGCCAGCTGCCGGGGCGTCGAGGGCAGCAGGTCCTCGCCGCGCAGCACGTCGGTGATGCCCATCAGGGCGTCGTCCACGGGGTTGACGAACGGGTACAGCGGGACCCCGTTGCCGCGCACGAGGACGAAGTCGGGCACCGAGCCGGCCGCGAAGCGGACCTCGCCGCGGACCAGGTCGTCCCACACCAGGTCGGTGTCGGGCATCGTCAGCCGGAGCACGGGCTGGCGGCCCTCGTCGCGGAAGGCGGCCTTCTGCGCGTCGGTGAGGAAGCGGTCGGCGTTGTCGTAGCCGAGCTTGGGGTCCTGCCCCGCGGCGAGCCGGCGGGCCTCCACCTCCTCGTTGGTGGAGAAGGACTCGTAGGCGTGCCCGGACTCGAGCAGCTTCGCCGCCACGTCGCGGTAGATCCCGTGGCGCTCGGACTGCCGGTAGGGCCCGTGCGGACCGCCGACCTCCGGGCCCTCGTCCCAGTCCAGGCCCAGCCAGCGCAGGCTGCGCAGCAGGTGCTGGTAGGACTCCTCGGAGTCGCGGCTGGCGTCGGTGTCCTCGACGCGGAACACCAGCTGACCGCCGGTGTGCCGCGCGTGCGCCCAGTTGAACAGGGCGGTGCGCATCAGGCCGACGTGCACCATGCCCGTCGGGGACGGGCAGAAGCGGGTGCGGACCGTCACCGGGCACCCGCCGTCGAGCTGCGGTCGGCGTCGGAGACGGGGTTGGACAGCGTGCCGAGGCCCTCGATCGTCACGTCGACCCGCTGGCCGGCCGCGATCGGCCCGACCCCGGACGGCGTCCCGGTGAGCACGACGTCACCGGGCAGCAGCGTCATGACGTCGGAGATGTAGGAGACCAGGGTCGGGACGTCGAACAGCAGCTGGCTGGTGCGGCCGGACTGGCGCAGCTCGTCGTCGACGGTGCAGGTGATCTCGAGGTCGGCCGGGTCCTTGCCCAGGCCCCCGAGGTCGGTCTCGATCCACGGGCCGAGCGGGCAGAACGAGTCGAAGCCCTTGGCGCGGGTCCACTGCCCGTCGCTCTTCTGCATGTCCCGCTCGGTGACGTCGTTGCCGATCGTGTAGCCGAAGATCGCCCCGGCGACCTGGTCGGGGCGCACGTGCCGGGCGCCGCGGGCACCGATGACGACGGCCAGCTCGGCCTCGTGGTGCACGTTGGTGCTGCCCGGCGGGATGCGGATCGAGTCGCCGGGGCCGATCACCGAGGTCGACGGCTTGAGGAACAGCAGCGGCGCCTTCGGCGCGTCGCCGGTGTCCATCTCCCGGACGTGCTCGGCGTAGTTCTTGCCGACGCAGACCACCTTGCTCGGCAGGATCGGCGAGAGCAGCCGCACGTCGGCCTGGGCGTACCGGGCGCCGGTGAAGTTGATCTGGCCGAACGGGTGGCCCTCGATCTGGGCGACGTTGCCGTCGCCGTCCAGGACGCCGAAGGACATGCCCTGCGGGCTCGCGAAGCGGACGATGCGCACGTGGTCGAGGCTACTTCCGCCCACCTAGGGTCTCCCCCGTGGCCTGTCGCTTCACCGAGCTCGTCGTCGACTGCCGCGACCCGGAGGCGCTCGCCGCCTTCTGGGCCGCCGTCCTGGGCTACCGGGTGCTCTCCCGCGAGGAGGACGAGGTCGAGATCGGCCCGGAGGCCGGCTTCGGCGGCCCGGCCCCGACCCTCGTGTTCGGGCGGGTGGCCGACCCGACCCCCGGCAAGCTGCGGCTGCACATCGACGTCTCGCCCACGGACCGCGACCAGGACGCCGAGCTGCAGCGGCTGCTCGACCTCGGCGCCCGCCCGGCCGACGTCGGTCAGACCGGCGAGGAGTCCTGGCACGTGCTGGCCGACCCCGAGGGCAACGAGTTCTGCCTGCTCAGGAACCGCCAGAGCCCCTGATCACTCGACCGGGGTGCCGACCCGCGAGCGGTGGCGGACGGCGTAGGTGAGGGCGTCGACGAGGGCGTGCCAGGACGCCTCGACGATGTTGTCGTGGACGCCGACGGTGGTCCACTCGCCGACGCCGTCGGTGGTGTCGATGAGCACCCGGGTGGTGGCGCTGGTGCCGCCCTTCCAGCCGAGGATGCGCACCTTGTAGTCGGCCAGCGCGACGTCGGCCAGCTGCGGGTACCGGCTGACCAGCGCCTGCCGCAGCGCGTTGTCCAGCGCGTTGACCGGGCCGTTGCCCTCGGCGGTGCTGATGATCCGCTCGCCGTCGACGTGCACCTTGACGGTCGCCTCGCTGACCACGACGCCGTTGCCCCAGTGCTCCACCGAGGTCTTGTAGCTCTCCAGCTCGAACAGCGGCGCGGGGGCGTCGGGCAGGGCGGCGCGCAGCAGCAGCTCGAAGGACGCGTCGGCCGCCTCGAACGACCAGCCGTCGGCCTCGAGCACCTTGACCTGCTCGACGACCTTGCCGATCACGTCGGCGTGGCCGTCGAGGTCGACCCCGAGCTCGCGGCCCTTGAGCTCGACGGAGGCCCGGCCGGCCATCTCGGTGACCAGGATGCGCATGTCGTTGCCGACGACGGCCGGGTCGAGGTGGTTGTACAGCTCGGGGCTGACCTTGATCGCGCTGGCGTGCAGGCCGGCCTTGTGCGCGAACGCCGAGGCGCCCACGAAGGGCTGGTGGTCGTCGGGGGCGATGTTGGCCAGCTCGGCGATCGCGTGGCTGACCCGCTGCAGCTCGGGCAGGCACTCGGCCGGGACGACGGGCAGCCCCATCTTGGTGACCAGGTTGCCGATCAGGGCGAAGGTGTCGGCGTTGCCGGCGCGCTCGCCGTAGCCGTTCGCCGTCCCCTGGACGTGGGTGACGCCGGCCTCCACCGCGGCGAGCGAGTTGGCCACGGCGCAGCCGGTGTCGTCCTGGCAGTGGATGCCCAGCCTGCCGTCGACCCGGGCGCGGACCTCGGCGACGACCCGGCCGACGCCCATCGGCAGCATGCCGCCGTTGGTGTCGCACATGACGCCGACCTCGGCGCCGGCCGCGAACGCCGCCTGCAGGACCCGCACGCCGTAGTCGGGGTCGGCCCGGTAGCCGTCGAAGAAGTGCTCGCAGTCGAGGAACACCCGCCGGCCGTGGCCCACGAAGAAGGCGACGGTGTCGGAGACCATCGCCAGGTTCTCCTCCAGCGTCGTCCGCAGCGCCTCGCGCACGTGCCGGACGTCGGACTTGGCGACCAGGCAGACGACCGGTGCCTCGGAGTCGAGCAGGGCCCGGACCTGGGGGTCGTCCTCGACGCGGACGCCGGCCTTGCGGGTGGCGCCGAACGCGACCAGCTGGGCGTGGCGCAGCTTGAGCTCGGTGCGGGCGCGGGCGAAGAACTCGGTGTCCTTGGGCAGCGCGCCGGGCCAGCCGCCCTCGATGAAGCCCACGCCGATCTCGTCCAGCAACCGCGCGACGGCGAGCTTGTCGGCGACGGAGTAGCTGATGCCCTCGCGCTGGGCGCCATCGCGCAGCGTGGTGTCGAAGACATGGAAGTCGGGGGTGCTGGCCACGGGAGCTCCTGGGTGCGGATTCTGGAATGTTCCCGGCAAACAAAAAGACCCCCCGGGTACGGGAGGTCTGCGCGCAGTCGGGAACGGACTGCGCGCTAGGCGATAATGACGGTGCGGAGGACGGACATCGCCGACGAGTAAAGCACGTCCGCCGCCCGCCGTGGTGCACCGGTGCGGGACGGCGTCCCCCTCGTGGACCCGCCGCGGCGAGTCAGAGGACGGAGAACCCGGCGGGCAGGCCCGTCCGTCCGGTCGCCGCGAGCAGGAGCGGGCCGGCGGTCCCGTCCGCCGCGGCCAGGTCGGCGACGAGCCCCAGCGCCTGCGCGGCGGCCGTCGGGGGGACGACGGGCGCCTCGCCGAGCGCGACGGCGAGGTCGCAGGTGTGCACGACCAGCTCGAAGGTGCGGGTGGGCAGGTAGTCGGCCAGCCGCATGCCGCCGGCGACCGTCGTGAGCACCTCGCCGCCGTCCCGGGCGCCGACCAGCGGGAGCACCCGGTCGGCGATCGCGGCGACCGCGGCCGCGGGGTCGTCGCCCAGCGCGGCCCCGGCGTCCCGGCCGCGCTCGGCCACCGCCGGGCCGGCGGCGATCGCCCGCGTGGCGCGGAAGTAGTCCGCCGCCGACGCCACCTCCACCGTCGCGGCCGGCTGCCCGAGGTAGGCCTCGACGGTCAGCAGCGACCGGCTGGTGTGGCCGACCAGGGCGCGGACGTCCCACTCCCCCAGTCCCGGCGCGCCCCAGCGGTCCCCGACGGCCGCGGCGGTGGCGACGAACCACCCGGCGGCGTCGGCGAACGCCCGGCGCGACCCGTCCCAGGCGACTGGCGACGTGCTGGAACGGCCCGGCTGCAGGGGACCGCCGCCAGCGTGCGAGCGGTGGGGGGCAGCGGGGTCCTCCATCAGCCGCCGGCGAGCGCGGCCAGCCGGTCGCCGACCTCCGCCGTCCGGACCGGACCCTGCGGGTCGCGGGTGGACACGTCGAAGGCGACCGCCGCGTTGACCTTCTTGGCCTGGTCGGCCCGGCCGAGGTGCTCGAGCAGCAGCCCCACCGACAGGACCGTGGCGGTCGGGTCGGCGATCCCCTGGCCGGCGATGTCCGGCGCCGAGCCGTGCACCGGCTCGAACATGCTCGGGTTGGTGCCCGAGGCGTCGAGGTTGCCGCTCGCCGCCAGCCCGATGCCGCCGGTCACCGCGGCGGCGATGTCGGTGACGATGTCGCCGAAGAGGTTGTCGGTGACGATGACGTCGTAGCGGCCCGGGTCGGTGATGAAGAACATCGACGCCGCGTCGACGTGCTGGTAGGCGACGGTGACGTCGGGGAACTCCGAGGCCAGCTCCTCGACCGTGCGCGACCACAGCCCGCCGGCGTGGGTCAGCACGTTGGTCTTGTGGATCAGCGTGAGGTGCCGGCGCGGCCGCAGCCGGGCCCGCTCGAAGGCGTACCGGGCGACGCGCTCCACGCCGAACGCGGTGTTCAGGCTGACCTCGGTGGCGATCTCCTGCGGGGTGTCCTTGCGCAGCACGCCGCCGTTGCCCACGTAGGGGCCCTCGGTGCCCTCGCGCACGCAGAGCATGTCGATCGGGCCGGGGGCGGCCAGCGGGCTGGTGACCCCGTCGAACAGCTTCGCCGGCCGCAGGTTCACGTGGTGGTCGAGCTCGAAGCGCAGCCGCAGCAGCAGCCCGCGCTCCAGGATGCCGCTGGGCACACCGGGGTCACCCACGGCGCCGAGCAGGATCGCGTCGTGCTGGCGCAGCTCGTCGAGCACGGTGTCGGGCAGCAGCTCGCCGGTGCGCTGCCACCGGGCGGCACCGAGGTCGTAGTGGGTGGCCTCGACCTCGGGGGCCACGGCGGACAGGACCTTGAGCCCCTCCGCCACCACCTCCGGACCGATGCCGTCTCCGGGGATCACTGCCAGGCGCATGAGCGAAGACCCTAGGTCAGGTGGTGGTCAGGTCCGCGGCACGGGCCTCGCGCGCGCCGATGCGGCCGGCGATGTCGGCCAGCAGCTCGCCGGGGACCGGGCTGTCGACGGTGACCGCCATGAGCGCCTCGCCCCCGCGCGTGGTGCGGCTGACCTGTGCACCCGCGATGTTCACGCCCGCCTCGCCCAGCGCCGCGCCGACCACGCCGACCACGCCGGGGCGGTCGGTGTAGGTGAAGAACAACAGGTAGCCCGAGGCCTCGAGGTCGATCTCGAAGCCGCCGACCTCGGTCAGCCGCGGCACCTGGTTCTTGCCGTAGAGGGTGCCCGAGACCGCGACCTGGGTGCCGTCGGCCATCGCCCCGCGCACGCTGACCAGGTTGCGGAAGGTGGGGCTCTCCAGCTCGCTGGTCAGCGCCACCTCCAGCCCGCGCTGCTCGGCGAGCAGCGGCGCGTTGACGTAGGTGACCTGCTCCTCGACGACGTCGGAGAAGACCCCCTTGAGTACGGCGAGCTGCAGGACCGAGTCGTCGAACTCGGCCAGCTTGCCGCGCACCTCGACGTTGACCGACTGGGCCAGGCCGCCGGCGACGGCGGTGAACAGCCGGCCGAGCTTCTCGGCCAGCGGCAGGCCGGGGCGCACGTCCTCGGCGACCACGCCGCCGGCCTGCACGTTGACCGCGTCGGGCACGAACTCGCCCTGCAGCGCCAGGCGCACCGACCGGGCGACGGCCTTGCCGGCCTTGTCCTGCGCCTCGGTGGTGGAGGCGCCCAGGTGCGGCGTGACGACGGTGTTGGGCAGCTCGAACAGCGGGCTGTCGGTGCACGGCTCCTTGGCGTAGACGTCGATGCCCGCCGCGGCGACCTGCCCGGTCTTCAGCGCGTCGACCAGCGCGGCCTCGTCGACCAGCCCGCCGCGGGCGGCGTTGACGATGATCACGCCGCGCTTGGTCGTCGCCAGCTCGGCGGCGCCGATCAGGCCGAGGGTCTCCGGCGTCTTGGGCAGGTGGATGGTGATGAAGTCCGACGTCCGGAGCAGCTCATCCAGCGACACGAGCCGGACGCCGAGCTGCGCGGCGCGACCGGGCTGGATGTAGGGGTCGTAGGCGATCAGCTCGACGCCGAAGGCGGCGAGCCGCTGCGCCACGAGGACGCCGATGCGACCGAGACCCACGACGCCGACGGTCTTCTCGGCGACCTCGACGCCGGTGAACTTCGAGCGCTTCCACTGGGCCTCGCGCAGCGACGCGTCGGCCGCCGGGATGTGCCGGGCGGCGGCGAGCAGCAGCGCGACGGCGTGCTCGGCGGCGCTGACGATGTTGGACGTCGGCGCGTTGACGACCATGACTCCGCGCTCGGTGGCGGCGGCGACGTCGACGTTGTCCAGGCCGATCCCGGCGCGGGCCACCACCTTCAGGTCGGGGGCGGCGGCCAGGGCCTCGGCGTCGATCTGCGTGGCGCTGCGGATCATCACGGCCGCGGCGTCGGCCAGCGCCGGCAGCAGGGCGGCGCGGTCGGCCCCGTCGACGTGCCGGATCTCCACCTCCCCGCCGAGCACCTCGAGGACGCTCGGGGCGAGTTCTTCGGCGATCAGGACGACGGGGGCGCTCCCCGTTCCGGTGGCGGTCACAGGAGGACAGCCTAAGGACGCGACGCCCGCGGGCGGCGGGCGGTCCCTGGAGCGACACCACCCACCTCGGGTGAAGGCTGCTTGCCCTGCGGGGGGTCGACCCCCATCCTGGCCGCCGGAGAAGTCGGCACCCCCCTTGCCGGCGGAGGAGACCATGACCGAGCAGAACAACCCCTACGGGCAGCAGCCGTCCTACGGCCAGCAGCCCTCCTACGGCTCGCAGCCGCAGTACGGGCAGCAGCCCGCGTACGGCGCGCAGCCGCAGTACCCGGCCGCCCCCTACGGGCAGCAGCAGCCCTCGCCCTACGGCTCCACCGGCGCGCCGCAGCCGTACGGCCAGTACTCGGGCGGCCGGCCGGCCAAGCCCGGCGGCGTCGTGACCGCCGCCGTCTTCGGGTTCATCTTCGGCGCGCTCGGCGCGCTGGCCACGGTCGGCCTGCTCTTCGCCGGCGCGCTCTTCGGTGGCGCGGCCGGGGACGCCGACGAGGCGCTGCCCGGTTTCGGCTCCTTCGTGGGCGCGGCCGCCGGCATCGCGATCGTCATGGGGCTCCTGGCGCTGGCCTGGACCGTCCTGATGTTCTGGGGCTCGGCGTGGGCGCTGTCCGGCCGCAGCCGGGTGCTGCTCATCGTCGGCGGCTCGATCGCCATCGCGACCACCGGCCTGTCGTTCTTCGGCTCGCTGGGCAACGCCGACCAGAACGGCGCCGGGAGCATCGCGCTCTCGCTCGTGTTCTTCGTCGTCTCGATCCTCATCGTCGTCCTGCTGTCGAACCGGGCCGCGAGCTCGTTCTTCCAGGCGTCCCGGGCGCAGCGCGGCCGCTGAACCCGAGGTGCGAGGCCGTGACCCCCGCGGGGGGTCACGGCCTCGTCACGCAAGGCGCGCATCGCCCCACGGCGTTGCGCCTCCCCCTACACTCCGCCGCCGACCGCCCGTCCGGGCGGCCGCACGTCCCAGGAGGAAACGACCAGATGACCACCCCCACCCCCGGTTCCGACCCGAACTACCCGCAGGGGGGTGCTCCTCAGGGCCAGCCCGGCTGGGGCGCTCCGCAGCAGGGTGGCTACCAGCCGGCCCCGAACTACGCCGGCGGCCCCGCCGGCTACGGCGCGCCCGCCGGCGCGCGGCCGTCGCAGGTCACCACTGCCGCCGTCCTCGGCTTCGTGATCGCCGCTCTGGCGCTCATCGGCGCGCTGGGCTTCTTCGCGCTGTCGACGCTGCTGGGCATCTTCGCCCTCTTCGGCATCCTCTACCTGGGTCTCGCCGCGCTGAACATCGTCGGCGGCGTCCAGGCGATCCAGGGCAAGGGCTCCACCCTGCTGAAGATCGGTGGTCTCGTCACCGCCGGTCTGGCGCTGCTGGGCCTCATCCTGGCGCTGACGCAGGGCACGTTCGACTTCTGGTCGGTCCTGCTGATCGCGGCCGGTGTCGCGATCTTCTTCCTGCTCAACCAGCCGGCGTCGCAGCAGTTCTTCGCCTCGCGCGGCGGCCGGTAACCCCACCCGCACGACAGAGGGCCCCGCTGCCGACCGGCAGCGGGGCCCTCTCTGTTGCCCGATGGAACGGCCCCCTTCAGGGTCCCGCCCCGAGCGGAGCGAGGGGGTGGGGGGAAGGGGGTCCTCCTAGTTGCGGGCGGCGGTGCCGGTGTAGTCGTCGGACGCCGACACCCAGCTCATCAGACCGCGCAGCCTGCGCCCGGTCTCCTCGATCGGGTGCGCCTCGGCCTCGGCCCGGCGGCGCTTGAAGTCCGGCGCACCGGCGTCCTGGTCGGCGATGAAGGAGGCGGCCCACGAGCCGTCCTTGATCGCGGCGAGGACCTCGCCCATGGTGGCCTTGACCCGCTCGTCGATGACCTTCGGGCCGGAGGTGTAGTCGCCGTACTCGGCGGTGTCCGACACCGACCAGCGCTGCTTGGCGATGCCGCCCTCGTACATGAGGTCGACGATCAGCTTGAGCTCGTGCAGGCACTCGAAGTAGGCGATCTCGGGCTGGTAGCCGGCCTCGGTGAGGGTCTCGAAGCCCGCGGTCACCAGCGCCGACATGCCGCCGCAGAGCACGGCCTGCTCGCCGAACAGGTCGGTCTCGGTCTCCTCGGCGAAGGTGGTCCTGATGACGCCGGCGCGGGTGCCGCCGATCGCCTTGGCGTAGGACAGCGCCAGCTGCAGCGCCGAACCGCTGGCGTCCTGCTCGACGGCGACCAGGCAGGGCACGCCCTTGCCGTTCTCGAACTCGCGCCGCACCAGGTGACCGGGGCCCTTGGGGGCGACCATCGCGACGTCCACGCCCGCCGGGGGCTTGATGTAGCCGAACCGGATGTTGAAGCCGTGGCCGAAGAACAGGGCGTCGCCGTCCTGCAGGTTCGGCTCGACCGCCTCGCCGTAGAGGTGCCGCTGCACGTGGTCGGGCGCCAGGATCATGATCAGGTCGGCCTCCGCGGCCGCCTCGGCCGGCGTGACCACGCGCAGGCCCTCGGCCTCGGCCTTCGGCCGGCTCTTGCTGCCCTCGGGCAGGCCGACCCGGACGTCGACCCCGGAGTCGCGCAGCGAGAGGGCGTGCGCGTGCCCCTGGCTGCCGTAGCCCAGGACGGCGACGGTGCGCCCCTGGATGATCGAGAGGTCGGCGTCGTCGTCGTAGAAGATCTCGGCGGCCATGCAGTTCCCTTTCAGATGGTGCTTCATCGCGATAAAGCGTGGACGGGTGCTCGTGGCCCCCATCGAGGGGGTCCTCGTCTCAGGCGGTGCGCTCGACCGGGCGCAAGGTACCGGCGCCCGACATCGACCGCGGACCCCGGCCCAGGGCGACGGTGCCCGACTGGGCCATCTCCTTGATCCCGAGCGGGGCCAGGACGGCCAGCAGCGCCTGCAGCTTGTCGGGCGTGCCGGTCGCCTCGAGGGTCACGGTGTCGGTGTTGACGTCGACCACCCGGGCGCGGAAGAGCTCGGCGGTCTGCAGCACCTGCGTGCGGTCGGCCATGGGCGCGCGGACCTTGACGAGCAGCAGCTCGCGCTGGACGGCGGCGCCCTCCTCGAGCTCGACGATCTTGATCACCTCGATCAGCTTGTTGAGCTGCTTGGTGATCTGCTCCAGCGGCGCGGACTCCGCGTCGGCGACGATCGTCATGCGGGAGAGGTCGGGGTTCTCCGTCGGCCCGACGGCGAGGGACTCGATGTTGAAGCCGCGGCGGCTGAACAGCGCCGAGACGCGGGCGAGGACGCCGGACTTGTTCTCGACGAGGACCGACAGGGTGTGGCGGGTCATTGCCCCAAGGTTCCTTTCCGGTGCCGTCCGGCACCGAGTGCGGCCCCCCTTCAGGGGCCCGTCGCGAGCGTGCGAGCGATGGGGGGAAGGGGGGTCCTACACCTGGTCGTCGCCGAAGACCGGGCGCACGTCGCGCGCGGCCATGATGTCGTCGTTGCTGGCCCCGGCCGCGACCATCGGCCACACCTGGGCGTCGTGGCCGACGACGAAGTCGATGACCACCGGGGCGTCGTCGATCGCCATGGCCTTCTCGATCACCGCGTCGACGTCGTCCCTGCTCTCGCAGCGCAGGCCGACGCAGCCCATCGCCTCGGCGAGGAGCAGGAAGTCGGGGATGCGCACCGGGCGCGGCTTGCCCTGCTCGTCCTGGACGTGCAGCTTCGTGTTCGAGTAGCGGCCCTCGTAGAAGAGGGTCTGCCACTGGCGGACCATGCCGAGGTTGCCGTTGTTGATCACGGCGACCTTGATCGGGATGCCCTCGATGGCGCAGGTCGCCAGCTCCTGGTTGGTCATCTGGAAGCAGCCGTCGCCGTCGATGGCCCAGACCGTGGTCTCGGGGCGGCCGTACTTGGCGCCCATCGCGGCGGGGACGGCGTAGCCCATCGTCCCGAGGCCGCCGCTGTTGAGCCAGGTGCCGGGCTCCTCGTAGGAGATGAACTGCGCCGCCCACATCTGGTGCTGGCCGACGCCGGCGGTGTAGATCGCGTCGGGCCCGGCGATGCGGCCCAGCCGCTCGATGACGTACTGCGGCGAGAGCGAGCCGTCCTCCGGCCAGTCGTAGCCCAGCGGGTACTTCTCCCGCCAGCTGTCCAGCTGCGCCCACCAGCCGGCCAGGTCGGGGGTCCGCCCGGCCGCGTGCTCGGCACGCAGCGCGTCGACCAGCTGGGCGATCGTCTCCTTGGCGTCCCCGACGATCGGGACGTCGGCCTTGCGGTTCTTGCCGATCTCGGCCGGGTCGATGTCGGCGTGCACCACCAGCGCGCCCGGGGCGAACGAGGCCAGGTTGCCGGTGACCCGGTCGTCGAAGCGGGCTCCCAGCGCCACGATGACGTCGGCCTTCTGCAGCGCGGTGACCGCGGCGACCGTGCCGTGCATGCCCGGCATGCCCAGGTGCTGGCGGCTGCTGTCGGGGAACGCCCCCCGGGCCATGAGAGTGGTGATCACCGGCGCCCCGGTGAGCTCGGCCAGCGCGGCCAGCTCCGCCGTCGCCCGCGCCTTGAGCACGCCGCCGCCGACGTAGAGGACCGGTCGGCGCGCGGCGGCGATCAGCTGCGCGGCCTCGCGGACCTGCTTGCCGTGCGGCCGGGTGGTCGGCTTGTAGCCCGGCAGGTCCAGCCGCGGCGGCCAGGAGAAGTCCGTCGTCCGCTGCAGGGCGTCCTTGGAGATGTCGACCAGGACCGGGCCGGGCCGGCCGGTGGCCGCCAGGTGGAACGCCTCGGCGATCCGCTGCGGGATCTCGTCGGGGTCGGTGACCAGGAAGTTGTGCTTGGTGACCGGCATCGTGATGCCGCGGATGTCTGCCTCCTGGAAGGCGTCCGTGCCGATCGCCCCGCTGGGCACCTGGCCGGTGATCGCCACGACCGGGACCGAGTCCATGTGCGCGTCGGCCAGCGGGGTGACCAGGTTGGTCGCGCCCGGACCGGAGGTCGCCATGCAGACGCCGACCTTGCCGGTGGCCTGCGCGTAGCCGGTGGCCGCGTGCCCGGCGCCCTGCTCGTGCCGCACCAGCACGTGCCGCACCGAGGAGTCGAACAGCGGGTCGTACGCCGGCAGGATCGCCCCGCCGGGGATGCCGAAGATCACCTCGACGCCGACCGCCTCGAGCGAGCGGACGAGGCTCTGCGCACCGGTGATGCCGGACACCGGCTCGGGCGTGCGGGGGGATCGGGCGGTGGTCTCGACGCCGGCGAGCGAGGCGGCGGCCTCGTGGGAGGCGTCGCGGCTGGCGGACTCGCTGGTGTGTGCCTCGCGGGGGGGCGTGGTGCTCATCGCGGCGTTTCTCCTGGGGCGCGGGCGGGGTGCGGTGCGGGCCGGCCGAGGTCACGTGGGCGTCCCCGGCCAACAAAAAACCCCTCGTGCCGCAGGCACGGGGGGTCAGCGCGTCGGTCGAGGTACCGACGCGCTAGGCGATTACGAGGCGGGCAGGGCGCACCCGCACACTGTGCGCCCTGCGAGGCGCCGTCGTCAACCAGGCCGTCCCACTCAGTGGACGGCGAGAGTGTGATCCGTGAGATCGGCGGCGTTCCGCAGCACGTCGGCGTCGAAGCCGTCGATGGCGGCCCGGAGCTGCTCGGGCGCCACCGGACGGCCGAGCAGGTAGCCCTGGAGGAAGCGGCAGCCCAGCTCCGCGAGGACGGCGAGCTGCCCCGGCGTCTCCACGCCCTCGGCGACGACGTCCATGCCGAGGGTGCGCCCCAGCTCCACGACGCTGCCCACGAGCGCGGCGCTGCGCGGGTCGCCCTCGATGTGGCCGACGAAGTCGCGGTCCATCTTGATGACGTCGACGGGCAGCCGGGCCAGCCGGGCCAGGGAGGAGTAGCCCTTGCCGAAGTCGTCGAGGGAGATGACGACGCCCATCTCGTGCAGCGTGGACAGGTCGCCCTCGAACCGGTCCTCGGCGCTCATCAGCACCGACTCGGTGAGCTCGACCATCAGCCGGTGCGGGGGCACGCCCGCCTCGGCCAGCGCACGGGCGACGTCCGGGGCCAGGCAGCCGGCCTGCAGGTGCCGGATGGACACGTTGACGCCGAGCTGCAGGTCGCGGCCCTCGGCGAGCAGCGGCGCCAGCGCGCCCACCGCCTCGCGCAGCACCCAGCGCTGCAGCGGGACGATCAGCCCGTCGGCCTCGGCCAGCGAGATGAACTCGTCGGGGGGCACCGTGCCCAGCTCGGGGTGCTCCCAGCGGACCAGCGCCTCCAGCCCGAGCACCCGCCGTTCCTCCACGCCGACGACCGGCTGGAAGAGCAGCCGCAGCTGGCCCTCCTCGATCGCCACGGGCAGGTCGCGGGCCAGCACGGCCCGCCGTCCGCCCGCGCCGTCCGGGGTGTCGACGTAGCAGCGCACGCAGCTCTTGCCGGCGGCCTTGGCCGCCCGCAGCGCGAGGTCGGCCTGCCGCAGCGTCGTCGCGACGTCGTCGGCCGGGTCGAGCGCGGCGACCCCGATGCTGCCGGAGACGTCGAAGACCAGCCCGTGGCCGCCCGCCGGCGCGGTGGGGCGCAGGTCGCGCAGCTCGGCGACGATGCGCTCGGCCAGCGCCGTCGCCTCCTCGAGCCCGGCGCGGACGAGGACGGCGAACTCGTCACCGCCCAGCCGGCTGATCAGGTCGCGGTCGCGCACGGTGCGCCGCAGCCGGCCGGCCACCTGGACCAGCAGGTCGTCGCCGGCGTCGTGGCCGGCGACGTCGTTGACCGGCTTGAACCCGTCGAGGTCGAGCATGAGCAGGGTGAACTCGTCGCCGCCGGCGGCCCGGTCGCGGGCGCTGTCGAGCGCCGACATCAGGCGGGCGCGGTTCGGCAGCCCGGTCAGGAAGTCGGTGTAGGCCATGCGCTCGAGCTCCTGCTCGGCGCTGCGCCGCTCGACGACGTCGCGCAGGTGGAGCACCAGGCCGTCGCCCGCGCGGTCGGGCAGGCGGGCCGACGTCGTCGTCCGCACCGTCTCCAGCCACCGCCACCCGCCGTCCCGGCTGCGCAGCCGGAACTCGGGGGTGGGCCCGTCCCCCGGGTCGGCGGAACGGCCGAGCGCCCGCGCCAGCTCGGGCCGGTCGTCGGGGTGGACGAACTCCTCGAGCGCGCGGCCCACCAGCTCGCGCGCCGACCAGGTCGAGCCGGACGCCCAGGTGATCGCCCCGCCGCTGTCGAGGACGAGCGTGATGTCGGCGGCGCGGTGCACGAGGGTGCGGAAGAACGTCTCGGTCCGCAGCACCTGCCGCGTCAGGCGGGCGCCGTCGGCGGCCCACACGAGGGTGCGCACGAAGGTGAGCACCAGCAGGACGGCGACGGTGGCGACCTCGGCGGTCGTCGCGTCGCGGCCCAGCGCCCAGCCGCCGAGGAGCAGCAGGACGACGGAGAAGCTCAGGCAGTAGCTGACGACCACGCCGGCGAGCGGCATCACCGTCGAGGGGTCGGCCGACGGCGCCTGCGGGCCGGGATCGGCGGCCAGCGCCAGCGTGGCGGCGGCCAGCATGGCGAGGTAGGCGGTGGTGGTGACCGCCGCGAGCACGGCGGAGGGATCGGCCACCGCGAGCGCGCCGGCGACCATCGCGACGGTCAGGGCACCGAAGGCGAGCAGCAGCCAGCCGACCGCGGCCCGGCGCGGGGCCGAGACGCTGCCGAAGGTGACCAGGCCGACCACGCAGAGCACCGCCCCGACCGTGGGGTACCCGGCCGAGACCAGCGCGTCGCCGCGGTGGGGCACCGCGGTCGCCAGGGGGACGAGCATCTCGAGCAGGACGGCGAGCGCGGTGAGCGCGACCGCGGCGTCGAGGACGACCGCGACGCGGACCCGGCCACCGGTGGAGCGCACCAGCCGCCAGCAGACGAGCACCGTCGCCGGACCGGTCGCGGCGAGGGCGAGATCGGCGACGCCGGCCTCGGCCGGGTTGACCCCCACGCCGGCGGCGGCGCGCCCCAGCTGGCCCAGCGCGAGCAGGCCGGACACCAGCGCCACGCCGCGCCACGGCACCGCCGCGGCCGGTGCCAGCGCCCGGCTGTGGCGGACCAGCAGCACGACGACCGCGAGCGTCGCCACCGCGAGGGCGGCCGGCGCGACCCGCGGGGTCCAGCCGGGACGGAGCAGGGTCTGCGCGGCGAGCGCGAGCGCGGTGGCCGCGAGCGCCAGCACGACCGGTCCGCGCGGCCAGCCGGCGACCGGCCGGTCGCTCACCGCTGCCCGACCAGCCCGGGCCACAGCGCGCCGGCCCGGTCGCGCAGCAGCGCGGTGAGCCCGGCGACCGGGAGCGGCCGCGAGATCAGGAAGCCCTGGGCGAAGCCGCAGGACAGGCTGCAGAGGGTGGCCAGCTGCGCCGCGGTCTCCACGCCCTCGGCGACGACGTCGACCCGCAGCGCCCGGCCGATGCCGATGACCGACTCGCACAGCGCGCGCTCCTGGGCGTCGCGGTCGACGCGGGCGAGGAACGACCGGTCCAGCTTGAGGATGTCGACCGGCAGCCGGGTGAGGCTGGCCAGCGCGGAGTTGTCCGCGCCGAAGTGGTCCAGCGCCACGTGCACGCCCATGAGCCGCACGCTGGCGATGTCGAGCGCGATGCGCTCGTCGTCGGCGAGCACGGTGGCCTCGGGGACCTCCAGCACCAGGCGCTCCGGCGAGAGGCCGGTGCGGTGCAGCGCGTTCTCGACGTCGGCGACGAGGGTGCCGCCGGCGACGTAGGAGGCGGCCAGGTCGATGCCGAGCCGCAGCGGGGTGCCGGAGCTCGGCAGCGCGGCCACCTCCCGCATCGCCTCCTCCAGCGCCCAGCGCTGCAGGTCGCCGACCAGTCCGGCGCGCTCGGCCAGCGGGACGAACTCGGCGGCCTCGAGGTCGCCGAACTCCGGGTGCCGCCAGGTGAGCAGCGCCTCGACGCCGGTGATCCGCTGCTCGCCGAGCGAGACGATCGGCGAGTAGAGCAGGGCCAGCTCCCCGCGGGAGCCGGCGCCGTGCAGGTCGTCGAGCAGCCGCTGCCGGCGGGCCTCGGCCTCGCCCAGCGCCGGCGTGTAGCGGGCCGCGGAGCCGGGACCGGTCGCGCGTGCCGCCCGGACGGCGAGCCCGCCGCGGCCGAGCAGCTCCTCGACGTCCCCGTCGGGCTCCAGCACCACGAGCCCGACGCTGGCGGTCAGGTCGACGATGCCGGCGGGCGTCGGGATCGGCTGCTCCACCACGGCCAGGCAGCGGTCGGCGAGCTGGTCGGCCTCGGTCGCCGTGCTGCGGGCGAGGATGCCGAAGCCCCCGCCGCCCATGCGCGCCACGACGTCCTCGGCGCGCACCGTCGCGCGCAGCCGCCGCCCGATCTCGGCCACCACTCCCCCGACGACCTCGCGGCCGGCGAACTCGCGGACGTCGATCAGGCCTTCCATCTCGATCAGCAGCAGCGTGCTGCTGGTCGCGCCGTCGTCCCCGTGCGGCTCGGACCCGGGCTCGGTGAGGGCGTCCCGCACCGCGCGCAGGAACCCGGCCGAGTTCGGCAGGCCGGTCAGCGGGTCGGTGTAGGCCACCCCGCGCAGCGCGGCCTCGCGGGTCTCCCGCTCGGTGACGTCGCGGCAGTGCAGCACGACCGCGCCCACGTCGGGGTCGCGGCGCAGGTCGGACACGCTGGCCTCGAGGCTGCGCCACCGGCCGGCGGAGTCGGCCATGCGCAGCACGACGAGGCCGGTGGCCTGCTCGCCGGCGTCGTCGGCGGTGGCCGAGGGCACCGCCGCGGCGAGCAGGTCGGCGTCGTCCGGGTGGACGACGTCGCGCAGCGCCCGGCCGGGCAGCGGCACCGCCGCGGCACCGAGGACCTGCTCGAGGGCGGGCGACGCCCATGTCAGGCGCAGCTCGGGGTCAAGGATCACGACGGCGTCGGCGCCGGAGGCGACCAGGGAGCGGAAGTAGGCCTCGTTGCGCCGCAGGCGGGCGCCGAGCCGTTGCTCGTCGCGGGCGGTGACCCACCGGTGGACCGCGGTGAGGGCGATGCAGAGGGTGCCGCCGACGTAGCTGATGACGCTCGGCTGGTGGCCGAGGACGGCCGCGGTCCCGATCGCGGTGACCGCCACGACCATCGCCACGTGGGGCAGCACCTGGCCGAGCTCGGTGGACCGCCCGGGCAGCGTCCGCACGCGGCGCCCGCTGGTGCGCGGGCCGGGGTCGGTGAGGGCGGCCAGGCCGACCAGCGTGAGGCCGACGACGACCAGGAGCTGGCTGAGGACGCCGACGCCGTGGGCGGTGAACAGCAGCGCGGCGGTGGACACCCCGCGCCCTGCGGTGAGGAGGACGGTGCCGGCCAGCAGCGTCAGCGCCATGCCCTGGCGGTGCGCCTCGACGACGCCGAGCAGGATGAGCGCGGCGGCCATGGTGAGGGAGGTGGCGACGACCGCGGCGGCCAGGATGAGCCGCTGGTCGACCTGCAGCGACGACCAGCGCCCCGCCGGGCCGATGATCAGCAGCTGCACGACCACCAGGCAGGCGCCGACGAACAGCGCCAGCTCGACGGCGCCGCGCAGGCCGGTGCGCAGCCGGCCGCGGTCGACCAGGGTCAGGATGCCGACGATCGCGACGACGTAGCCGGGCACCGTGGGCACCCAGCGCAGGACGGCGACCTCGAGCGGGGCGGCCGGCTGGACGACGAGCACGAGCAGCGCGCCCAGCACCGGGAACAGCGGCGCGGCGGCGAACAGGCGCCAGCCCCGCCGGCGGCGGGAGTGCTCCCGCCCGGCGGTCCAGACGACGCCGCTGCAGACCAGTCCCAGCAGCGCGACCGCGCCGTAGGCCGCCGGGACGAGGGCAGGCTCGACGGCCGCGGCTGCGCAGGCTGCACCTGCGAGCACGGCGACCACGAGCAGCGCTCGCCTCAGCCTCTCCACACGGCAGGTGTCGGCACCCCGTCCCCCGGTGTGGAGGCCGGCTCACCCACCCGTCACCCGTTGGGGGTGCCCGACGGCCCCGGCGGCCGAGAAGGCATTCCGTGCCCGGGACACGCGCGGACACGCCGGCGGGCCGTGCACGGAGTGCCTTCTCGGCACGAGGAAGGCCTCAGCCGCAGATGGCGCCCCGGGCGGCGGAGCCCACGAGCTTGGCGTACTTGGCGAGCACGCCGGTGGTGTAGCGCGGCGCCGGCGGGGCCCAGCCCTCCTGGCGGCGGGCGATCTCCTCGTCGTCCACCAGCAGGTCGAGCGTGCGGGTGGTGAGGTCCAGCCGGACCCGGTCGCCGTCGCGGACGAAGGCGATCGGTCCGCCGTCGGTGGCCTCCGGCGCCACGTGGCCGATGCACAGCCCCGTCGTCCCACCGGAGAAGCGGCCGTCGGTGAGCAGCAGGACGTCCTTGCCCAGGCCGGCGCCCTTGATCGCGCCGGTGACGGCGAGCATCTCGCGCATGCCCGGCCCGCCCTTGGGCCCCTCGTAGCGGATGACGACGACGTCCCCGGGCTGGAGGGTGCCGTCGGTGACGGCGTCCATCGCGCCCTGCTCGCCGTCGAACACCCGCGCGGTGCCCTCGAAGACGTCGGCGTCGAACCCGGCCGACTTCACGACCGCACCCTCCGGCGCCAGCGACCCGCGGAGGATCGTCAGCCCGCCGGTCTTGTGGATCGGGTCGTTCATCGCGTGCACGATCGTGCCGTCGAGGTCCGGCGGCGCGATCTCGGCCAGGTTCTCGGCCATCGTCCTGCCGGTCACGGTGAGCGTGTCGCCGTGCAGCAGGCCGGCGTCGAGCAGCGCGCGGAGCACGACCGGGACGCCGCCGACGCGGTCGATGTCGGTCATCACGAAGCGGCCGAACGGCTTGACGTCGGCCAGGTGCGGCGTGCGGTCGCCGATCCGGTTGAAGTCCTCGAGGGTCAGGTCGACCTGCGCCTCGTGCGCGATGGCCATCAGGTGCAGGACGGCGTTGGTGGAGCCGCCGAGCGCCATGACCACGGTGATCGCGTTCTCGAACGCCTTCTTGGTCATGATCTGGCGCGCGGTGATGCCCTTGCGCAGCAGGTTGACCACGGCCTCGCCCGACGCGACGGCGAACGCGTCGCGCCGGCTGTCGGGGGCGGGCGGGGCGGCCGAACCCGGCAGCGCCATGCCGAGCGCCTCGGCGACGCTGGCCATCGTGTTGGCGGTGTACATGCCGCCGCAGGAGCCCTGGCCGGGACAGGCGGCCTTCTCGATCGCGTCGAGCTCCTCGCGGCTGATCAGGCCGCGGGCGCAGGCGCCGACCCCCTCGAAGACGTCGATGATCGTCAGGTTGTCGCGGTCGCCGAGCTGCCCGGGCAGGGTCGAGCCCGAGTAGAGGAAGACGCTGGCGAGGTCGAGGCGGGCGGCGGCCATGAGCATGCCCGGCAGCGACTTGTCGCAGCCGGCCAGCAGCACCGAGCCGTCGAGCCGCTCGGCGAACATGACCGTCTCCACCGAGTCGGCGATGACCTCGCGGGAGACCAGCGAGGCGCGCATGCCCTCGTGGCCCATCGAGATGCCGTCGGAGACGGAGATCGTGCCGAACTCCAGCGGGTAGCCGCCGGCGGCGTGCACGCCCTCCTTGGCCCGCTTGGCCAGCCGGTCCAGGGAGAGGTTGCACGGCGTGATCTCGTTCCACGACGAGGCGACGCCGATCTGCGGCTTGTCCCAGTCGTCGTCGCCCATGCCGACGGCCCGGAGCATGGCCCGCTGCGGCGCCCGGGTGATGCCGTCGGTCACCTCGCGGCTGCGCGGCTTGAGGTCGGCGGTCTGGCTGGCCGTGGGGCGGTCCTCGACGCTGGTCACGGACGGCGATGCTATGCCTGCGCGGCGCGGGACCGGTCGGCACGTCTGGGACCATGGGTCCTCGTGGCTGTCCCCGCGCGCTTCCGGTTGGGCCGGACGGCGTACCTGCCGGTCGTCGTCCTGCTGATCTGCGTCCTCCCCCTGGCCGCGGCGGCGAGCCCGTGGGGCTGGCTCGCCCTGCTCCTCCCCCTCGCCGCGGCCGCGTACGTGCTCCGGGCCGGGGTGGACATCGGCGACGAGGGCATCACCGCCCGCTCCGCCGTGGCCTCGCGCACCGTCCCGTGGAGCGAGCTCTCCGCCGTCCGGCTCGGCGAGCGCGGCAGCCTGTGGCTGGTCACCACCGGGGGCACCGAGGTGCGCCTGCCGGTGGTGCGGATCCGCGACCTGCCGAAGATCGCCGAGCTCTCCGGCGGCCGGATCCCCCAGCCTCAGTAGGCGCCGACGACGTTCTCCAGCGGCCGGCCGTCGAGGACCCGGCGCAGCTGGTCGGTGACCGCTGCCGCGGCCCGCTCGTCGGTGCCCGGCACCGCGCCCGCGACGTGCGGGGTGAGCAGCAGCCCGGGTGCGGTCCACAGCGGGTGGCCCGCGGGCAGGGGCTCGGGGTCGGTGACGTCGAGGGCCGCGCGCAGCCGGCCCGCCTGCAGCTCGGCGAGGATCGCGTCGGTGTCGACGACCACCCCGCGCGCGGCGTTGACCAGCAGGGCGCCGTCCTTCATCGCGGCCAGGAACCCCGCGTCGACCATGCCGGTCGTCTCGGGGGTGACCGGCACGACGAGGACGACGACGTCGGCCCGGAGCAGCAGCTGCGGCAGGTCCTCGGTCGACCGGACGCCGTCGCGGGCGGTGCGGGCCACGTAGGTGAGCTCGACGTCGAAGCCGGCCACCATGCGGCCGATCGCGCGGCCGATGTCGCCGGCGCCGACGACGAGCACCCGCGCGCCGACCAGCGAGGAGTGCGTGCCGGGCGACCAGCGCCCCGCCTCCTGCTCGCGGACGAAGTGCGGGATGCCGCGCTGCGCGGCGAGGGTGGCGGTGACCGCCCACTCGGCGGTCGACGGGGTGTGCGCCCCGCGGGCGTTGCACAGCGTGACGCCCTCGGGCAGCCGGCCCACCACGTGCTCCGCTCCCGCGCTCATGAGCTGGACCAGCCGCAGGTGCGGGAGCGCGGCCAGCAGCTCGGCGGACAGCGGCGTGCCGCCACCCCGCGGGACGACGACCTGGGCCCGGGTGGCCTCCCCGGTCGGGACGCCGTCGGCCGGGTCGAACCGGTGCGCGCGCACCCGCGGGGAGAGCGCCTCGGCGGCGCGGACCAGCGCCGTGGAGGGGACGAGCACGTGCAGGGTCTCGTCGGGGCCGACGACGTCGGCGCCGGTGATCGCGGGGGGCACGACCGCCGAAGCTAGTGCCCGCCCGCGGCGCACCTAGTCTGGGCCCCGGAGAAGGAGGGTCCGTGGAGATCGAGGAGACGCGGCTACCGGGCATCGGGCTGCGGCACGACTTCGTCACCGCCCAGGGCCGCCGGATCGGCGTCCTCTCCCAGCGCAACGGGGCCCGGCAGGTCGCGGTGTACGACCGCTTCGACCCGGACGCCTGCTCCGACGCCATCGACCTCACCCCGGACGAGGCCGAGGTGCTGGCCGAGCTGCTGGGCGCGCCGCGGGTCACCGAACGGCTGGCGCGGCTGCGCGACCAGGTCGAGGCGCTGGCCACCGAGGGCATCCCGATCGAGCCCGGCTCCCGGTACGTCGGCGCCACCCTCGGCGACACGGCCATCCGCACCCGCACCGGCGCCTCGGTGGTCGCCGTCCTGCGCGGCGACGAGATGGTCGCCTCCCCCACCCCCGACTTCCGGTTCCAGGCCGACGACCGGCTGGTGGTGGTCGGCACCCAGGCCGGGGTCGACGCCGTCCGCGGTCTGCTCTCCGCCCCTTGAACGAGACCGCTCAGCTCCTCCTCGAGATCGGGGCGGTCCTCTTCGGGCTGGGTGTGATCGGCCGGCTGGCCGGGCGGACCGGGCTCTCCCCGATCCCGCTGTACCTGCTCGCCGGGCTGGCGTTCGGCACGGGCGGGCTGCTGCCGCTGCAGGCGCCGGAGAACTTCTTCGACGTCGGCGCCGAGATCGGCGTCGTCCTGCTGCTGCTCGTGCTCGGCCTGGAGTACACCCCCGACGAGCTGCGGCACAGCCTGCGCACGCAGGCGCCGGTGGGCGCGTTCGACCTGCTGGTCAACGGCCTGCCGGGCGCGGTGCTGGCGCTGCTGCTCGGCTGGGGGCCGGTGGCCGCGCTGGCCATGTGGGGGGTCACGGCCATCAGCTCCTCCGGGATCATCTCGAAGGTCCTCACCGACCTCGGCCGGCTGAGCAACCGCGAGACGCCGGCGGTGCTCGGCGTCCTGGTGCTCGAGGACCTCGCCATGGCGGCCTACCTGCCGCTGCTCACCGCGATCGTCGCGGCGTCGTCCATGACGGCGGCGACCGTGTCGATCCTGGTCGCCCTCACCACGCTGGCCGTCGTCCTGGTGGTGGCGCTGCGCTGGGGCGAGGGCGTCACCCGCTTCGTCGGCGCCCGCTCCGACGACGTGCTCATCCTGCGGGTGGTCGGCCTGGCGCTGCTGGTGGCCGGCGCGGCCGAGGCCGTGCACGTGTCGGCCGCGGTCGGGGCGTTCCTGCTGGGCATCGCGCTCTCCGGCGAGGTCGCCGAGCAGATCCGCGGGCTGGTCGGCCCGCTGCGCGACCTGTTCGCCGCCGTCTTCTTCGTCTTCTTCGGTCTCTCCACCGACCCCTCGCAGCTGCCGGGGGTGCTGCTTCCGGCGGCCGCCCTGGCCGTCGTCGGCATCGCCACCAAGGTCGCCACCGGCTGGGTGGCCGGCCGCCGCGGCGGGGTCGGCCCGGCCGGCCGGCTGCGCGCCGGCGCGGCGCTGGTCGCCCGCGGCGAGTTCTCGATCATCATCGCCGGGCTGGTCGGCAGCACGGTGCACCCCGAGTTCGCCCCCACCGTCGCCGCCTACGTCCTGATCCTGGCCGTGGTCGGACCGCTGGCGCCCCGTCTCGCCGATCCGTTCGCCCGCCGCCTGGCGCTGCGCGGAGCGCCGGCGGCTCGGGGAACCGCCGCGCCGTCCCGGCCGCACGTACTGTGAGCCGGGTGAGGGGACGCTCGGCGGGCCGCGCCGTCCGGCTGCTGGCCGCCACCGTCGTCCTCACCGGTGCGCTGGCCGCCTGCGGCGACGAGGGCTACCAGCAGGACGGGCCGTGGCGGCCGCTGCCCGAGGGGGCGCCGCCCCAGGTCGGGCCGCCCACCGAGTCGGCTCCGCCGCCCGCCCCCGGCCAGCCGGCCGACCCCGGCTCGGGTCAGCAGGCCGGTGACCCCAACGTCGTCGCCAGCGATCTGAACGTGCCCACGGGCCTGGTGGTGCTCCCCGACGGCACGGCGATCGTCGGCGAGCGCGAGACCGGCCGGCTGCTGCAGGTCTTCCCCGACCGCTCCCCGGCCCGCGAGCTGATGACCGTCTCGGGCATCGACACCAGCGGGGACGGCGGCCTGCTCGGCCTGGCGCTCAGCCCGACGTTCGCCGAGGACGGCCTGCTCTACGCCTACGTCACGACGCCCACCGACAACCGCGTCGTCCGCTTCCCGATCGGCGGCACGCCCAACCCGGTGCTGGCGGGCATCCCGCGCGGCGCGACGCACAACGGCGGGGCCCTGCTGTTCGGCTCCGACGGCACCCTCTACGTGGGCACCGGTGACACCGGCGACGCGGCGCTGGCGCAGGACCCGCAGGCCTGGGCCGGCAAGGTGCTGCACATCGACGTCTTCGGCGAGCCGATCGGCTCCGACCCGGTGCACGCGCGCGGGCTGGCCAACGTGACCGCGCTGTGCCTCGGCGCCGACGACACGGTCTTCGCCACCGACGACCCGGCCGCGGGGCCCGACGAGCTGAACGCGATCGCCTTCGGCCGCGACTACGGCTGGCCGACCGAGACGCCCGACACCGCCGACCCGGTGACGTCGTTCGCGACCGCCGAGGCCGGGCCGGGCGGGTGCTCGATCGCCGGCTCGACGGTGTTCCTGGGCATGCTCGAGGGCGAGAAGGTCAGCATCGCCACCCTCGACGAGAACGGCGCCGTCGTCGACGACCCGGAGGAGTTCCTCGCCGGCACCTACGGCCGGCTGCGCACCGTCGTCCTGGACTCCCAGGGCGGGCTGTGGATCACGACGTCCAACCGCGACGGCGTCGGCACCCCCCGCGACGGCGACGACAAGGTGCTGCGCATCATCCCGCCGACGAGCGGCGGCGACAGCCCTCTCTGACGTCGTCGGCCGCCTTCGGCGCCGGGAGCAGGTCCGCTTTCGGCGCCGAAAGCGGACCTCAGCTGCCGAGGACGCGCTCCTCGAGCATGCGCTTCACCGTCGGGGCGTCGGCCTTGCCGCGGGTGGCCTTCATGACCTGGCCGACCAGCGCGCCGAGCGCCTGCACCTTGCCCCCGCGCACCTTCTCGACCACGTCCGGCGCCCCGGCGATGGCCGCCTCCACCGCGGCGACCAGCTCGTCGGACTCGCCCAGCACGGCCAGCCCGCGGGCCTCGACGACCGCGGCCGGGTCGCCCTCGCCGGCGAGCACGCCGTCGAGCGCCTGCCGGGCCAGCTGGTCGTTGACGGTGCCGGCGGCCACCAGGCCGGTGAGCTCCGCGACCTGCCGCGGGGTGATCGGCAGCTCGGTCAGCTCGACGCCGGCGTCGTTGGCGCGGCGGGCCAGCTCGCCCAGCCACCACTTGCGGGCGTCGGCCGGCGTGGCCCCGGCGCCGACGGTGTCGGCGACCAGGTCGACGGCGCCGGCGTTGACCAGCCAGGCCATCTCCGTCGCCGAGACGCCCCACTCCTCGCGGAGGCGGGCGCGCCGCGCGGCGGGCAGCTCCGGCAGCTCGGCGGTCAGCTTCTCGACCCACTCCGGGTCGGGGGCGATGGGCACGAGGTCGGGCTCGGGGAAGTACCGGTAGTCGGTCGCCTCCTCCTTGCTCCGGCCCGGCGACGTCGTGCCGGTCTCCTCGTGGAAGTGCCGGGTCTCCTGCAGCACCCGCCCGCCGGCGTCGAGGACGCCGGCCTGGCGGCGCATCTCGTACCGGACGGCGCGCTCCACCGACCGCAGCGAGTTCACGTTCTTGGTCTCGGTGCGCGTGCCCCAGTCGAGGCTGCCGATCGGTGCCAGCGAGGTGTTGACGTCGGAGCGCAGGTTGCCCTGCTCCATGCGCACCTCGGAGACGCCCAGCGCCAGGAGGATGTTGCGCAGCTCGGTGACGTAGGCGCGGGCCACCTCCGGCGCCTTGGCCCCGGCGCCCGGGATCGGGCGCGTGACGATCTCCACCAGGGGGATGCCGGCCCGGTTGTAGTCGATGAGCGAGTGGTCGGCGCCGTGGATGCGCCCGGTCGCCCCGCCCACGTGCAGGTTCTTGCCGGTGTCCTCCTCGAGGTGCACCCGCTCGATCTCGACCCGGTAGGTCTCGCCGTCGACCTCGACGTCGAGGTGCCCGGCGGTGCACAGCGGTTCGTCGTACTGGCTGGTCTGGAAGCCCTTGGGGATGTCCGGGTAGAAGTAGTTCTTCCGGGCGAAGCGGCACCAGGTGGCGATCCGGCAGCCCAGCGCCAGGCCGATGCGGATCGTCGACTCGATCGCCGCCGCGTTGGCCACCGGCAGCGAGCCGGGCAGCCCGAGGCAGATCGGGCAGGTCTGGGTGTTCGGCTCCGCGCCGAACGTGGTCGCGCAGCCGCAGAACATCTTCGAGGCGGTGCCGAGCTCGACGTGCGTCTCCAGCCCGATCACCGGCTCGTAGCGGGTGAGCAGCTCGTCGAAGTCGACCAGCCGCTCCCCGGTCGTCGTCGTCACGGGGTCTCCTTCTCGGTCGAACGGCCGGTCACCCAGGCGCCGGCGCCGGTGAGCAGGCCCAGGACGATGAAGACGGCGAAGACGGCCCGGCCGGTGACCAGCCAGAGCACCAGCCCGGCCAGGACGACGAACGCGGTCAGCGCCCAGGCGGCCTTGAGCGCCCCGTTCACGCGCCCGCCCCCCGGTCGGCCAGCTCGTCGAGCAGCCGGCGCCCGCGGGCGGCGTCCTGCGCGGCCTCCAGCGCGGCGGCGACCTCGTAGCAGCGGTCGTCGGCCAGCGCGGGCGCCATGACCTGGAAGCCGACCGGCAGCCCGTCGGCCAGCCCGCACGGCACCGAGATGGCCGGCAGCCCGGCCAGGCTGGCCGGCAGCGTGCACAGGTCGGCGGCGTACATGGCCAGCGGGTCGTCGACCCGCGCACCCAGGGGGAACGCGACGGTCGGCGTCGTCGGGCTGACCAGGACGTCGACCTGGTCGAAGGCGGCGCTGAAGTCGCGGCTGATCAGCGTCCGGACCTTCTGCGCCTGCCCGTAGTAGGCCTCGTAGTAGCCGCTGGACAGCGCGTACGTGCCGAGGATGATCCGCCGCTTCACCTCGGGACCGAAGCCCTGCTCGCGGGTCAGCGCCATCACGGTGTCGAGGTCGTTGGAGCCGTCGTCGCCCACCCGCAGCCCGTACCGGACGCCGTCGAAGCGGGCCAGGTTGGACGACGCCTCGCTCGGCGCGATCAGGTAGTAGGCGGGCAGCGCGAGGTCGAAGGCGGGGCAGGAGACCTCGCGGACCTCGGCGCCCATGCTCTCGAGCAGCGCCACCGCCTCGGCCGCGCGGGCCAGCACGCCGGGCTCGTAGCCGTCGGTGTGGCCCTCGCCGCCGAGCTCGCGGACGACGCCGACGCGCAGGCCGGACAGGTCGCCGACGGCGCCCCGCCGGGCGCACTCGGCCAGCGGCGGCAGCGGCGCGTCGATGCTGGTGGAGTCGTGCGGGTCGTGCCCGCCGATCGCCTCGTGCAGCAGCGCCGCGTCGAGCACGGTGCGGGTCATCGGCCCGGCCTGGTCGAGGCTCGAGGAGAACGCGATCAGCCCGTACCGGGAGACGGAGCCGTAGGTGGGCTTGTGCCCCACGAGGCCGGTGACGGCGGCGGGCTGGCGGATCGAGCCGCCGGTGTCGGTGCCGAGGGCCCAGGGGGCGAGGAAGCCGGCGACCGCGGCCGACGAGCCGCCCGAGGAGCCGCCGGGCACCCGATCGAGGTCCCACGGGTTGCGGGTCGCGCCGTAGGCGGAGTTCTCGGTCGACGAGCCCATGGCGAACTCGTCCATGTTGGTCTTGCCCAGCAGCACCGAACCGGTGGCCTTGAGCCGGGCGGCGACGGTGGCGTCGTAGGGCGGGCGCCAGCCCTCGAGGATCCGGGAGCCGCTGGTGGAGGGCACGCCCTCGGTGACGAACACGTCCTTGAGGGCCAGCGGCACGCCGGCCAGCGGGCCGAGCTCGGTGCCGGCGGCACGGGCCGCGTCGATCTCGCCGGCCCGCGCCACGGCCGCCTCGCGGTCGACGAAGAGGTAGGCGCCGATGCGCCCGTCCTCGGCCTCGATCCGGTCGAGGTAGGCCGAGGTCACCTCGACCGCGCTCACCTCGCCGGAGGAGAGCAGCCGGCTCAGCTCGGTGACGTCGGCCCGGACCAGGTCGCTCACCACGGGGGCGGTCACGCCTCCTCCCCCAGGATGCGCGGCACCCGGAACCGGCCGTCCTCGGCGGCGGGAGCACCGGCCAGGACGACGTCGCGAGGCAGGCAGGGGGTGACGACGTCGGGGCGCATCACGTTGGTCATCGGCACCGCGTGCGTGGTCGGGGCGACGTCCTCGGCCGCCGCCTCGCCGACCCGGGCGACGGCGTCCAGGATGACGTCGAGCTGACCGGCGAAGACGTCCAGCTCCTCGTCGGTGACGGCCAGGCGGGCCAGGCGCGCCAGGTGCGCGACCTCGTCCCGGGAGAGCTTGGTCACGGGGTGTGGACTCCGTTCCGGCGGCGCCTCGCGCGCCGCAGCAGGACCTTCGGATGCAACCCCGCCACTGTACGTGGCGGGGGTGTGCTCGACCCCGGGCCGGGGATGCGGGAAGCTTCGGTACCGGCGATCGACGGAGATGGCCCGCGTCCCCAGCGCCTCACCCGCCCGAGCCCCGGAGGAACCGTGTCCTTTCTCCTGCGCCTGGTGGTCCCCGACCGCCCCGGCATCCTGGGCGCCGTGGCCACGGCGCTGGGCGAGGCGGGCGCCGACATCGTCTCCCTCGACGTGCTGGAGCGGGCCGGCGGGCTCGCCGTCGACGACGTGGTGGTGGAGCTGCCGCAGGGGCGGCTGCCCGACAGCCTGATCACCGCGGCGCAGGCCGTGTCGGGCGTGCAGGTGGAGTCGCTGCGCCCGTTCGCCGGACCGCTGGACACGCACCGCGAGCTGGAGCTGCTCGACGCGCTGGGCCGGGCGGCCGAGGGGACCGCCGAGAAGCTGCTGGCCGCCGAGCTGCCGCGGGTGTTCCACAGCGGCTGGGCGGTGGTGCTGGCCGGCAGCGCGCCGGACTCCTGCGAGGTGCTCGCCGCGTCGGAGGCCGCGCCCGCCTTCGACGCGCTCCCGCTGCCGTGGATGCCGCTGTCGACGCCCCGGTTGCTGCCCAGCGAGGAGGAGTGGCTGCCGCAGCGGTGGCGGGAGATGGCCATCGAGATGATGGCCGCCCCCCTCGGCGCCCAGCAGGCGGTGGTGCTCGGCCGGTCCGGCGGCCCGGCGTTCCGCCGCTCGGAGCTGCTGCGCCTGGCCCACCTGACCGGCATCGCCGGCACGGTGGCGCACCTGCCCCCGGCCTAGCCGGAGGACCTCGTGCGGGGGGCCGCGAACGGCTAGCCATCCCGTCGGCGATGCGGTGTCATCGACACGACCACCGACCCGACCGGACGGATGCCGGCGATGCGTCTCGGAGAGGTGCTCGACGCGGCCGGCCGGCGCACCTTCGTCGGCCGCCGGGCGGAGCTCGCCCGCTTCACCGACGCGCTCAGCGGACGCGCGCCGCAGCGGATCTTCCTGGTCCACGGTGAGGGCGGGATCGGCAAGTCGACCCTGCTCGACGAGTTCCGCGTCCGCGCGCTCGCCGCGGGGCGGCCGGCGGTGCTGGTCGACGGCCGGGAGGTGGACCCCTCCCCCGAGGGCGTGCGCGCGGCGCTGGCGCGGGCGCTGCGCAGCGGTCCGCCGCGGCTGGAGGAGCTGCCCGGGCTCGCGCTGTTCGTCGACCACTACGAGCAGCTGACACCGGCCGACCGGTGGATCCGCCGGGAGCTGCTGCCCGACCTCCCCGGCGACGGGCTGGCCGTGCTCGCCGGCCGGGACTCACCGGACCCCGACTGGCGACGGCTGCCCGGGTGGCGCGAGCTGGGCGCGGTGCTGCGCCTGGACTGCCTGACGGAGCGGGAGAGCGCGGAGTTCCTCACCCGGTGCGGCGTGCCCGCCGAGCGGCACGGCGGCCTCGTCTCGCTCAGCCGCGGGCACCCGCTGGCGCTGGCCATGCTCGCCGACGCCGTCGCCGAGGGGCCGCTGCCGGGCGAGCTGGCCGCCGCGCCGGACCTGGTCTCGGCCCTGCTCGAGGTCGTGGTCAGCCAGGTGCCCGCGGAGGCCCACGCCGTCGGGCTGGCCACCTGCACGGTGGCGTGGTCGACCACCGAGGACCTGCTCGCCGAGACGGTGGGCGAGCGGGCGCCGGAGGTGTGGGACTGGCTGGCCCGCCAGCCCTTCGTGTCGTGCGGCCCCCGCGGGCTGGTGCTGCACGACCTCGCCCGGGACGTGCTCACCGCCGAGCTGGAACGGCGCTCCCCCGAGCGGCAGCGGAGGCTGCACCGGATCGTCCACGACCGCGTCGTCGGCGAGATCCGCTCGGCCGCCGGCGCCGACCGGCAGCACGCGGCGGAGCAACTGCTCTACCTGCACCGCCACAGCCCGCTGACCAGCACCTTCTGGCAGCTGCGCAGCAGCGGCTCGACGGCCGTCGTCCCCGCCGGTCCCGCGGACCGCGCCGCCGTGCTGGCGATGGTCCAGCGGTTCCTCGGCCCGGCGCACGCCGACCTGGCCCGCGAGTGGCTGGGCGAGGCGCCCGAGGCGCTGCAGGTGGTGCGCCACGAGGGCGCGGTCGCCGCGTTCGTGCTCGGCCTGCTGCTCCCCACGGGGTCGCCGCTGGAGCAGCGGGACCCGGTGGTGCGGGCGGCGCTCGCGCACGTCGACCGGACCTCACCGCTCCGGCCCGGCGAGCAGGTGCACCTCACCCGCTTCATGGGGGGCGCGCAGGAGTTCGAGCGCGATCCGTACGCCGTCCTCGTGTCCTCGGTGGCCGCGCTGACGACCTGGCTCGGCCGACCTCTCGCCTGGTCGTTCACCGGCACCACCGACCCGGAGTTCTGGGGGCCGTTCTTCGAGTACCTCGCCTTCCTCCCCGTCGGCGAGGTCACGGTCGGCGGACGCCGGCACGTCCTCTACGGCAACGACTGGCGCCGGCTCCCGCCGGACGCGTGGATGGACCTGATGAACGACCGGGAACGGACCGGCGTGACCGGCCCGCCACCGGACTCCCTCCTCCGGCCCGCCCCGCTGGGCCGCGAGGCATTCGGCGCGGCGGTGCGCTCGGCGCTGCGCGACCTCCACCGGGACGACCGGCTGGCCGCCAACCCCCTCATGGGCTCCCGGGTCGCCCGGGGACCCACCGGCCCGGACCCGGCCGCCCTGCGGTCCTCCGTCCGGCGCGCGGTGGCCGTCCTGGCCCAGCAGCCGCGCGGCGGCGGTCGGTGCCGGGTGCTCGACCGCACCTTCCTCCGGCCCGCCGGGACCCAGGAGGCCGCCGCGGAGGTCCTCGGCCTGCCGTTCAGCACCTACCGGCGGCACCTGGCCGCGGCGCTGGACGACCTCGTCGCGCTGCTCTGGGCGGTCGAGATCGGCGAGGCCGCGCTCCCCGACGGCCCGCGGCCGGGTGAGCACCGGGTGAGCACCGACTGATCTGGGAAGCGAGCACCTGGTCGCGCCACCCTCCCCGGCACGGATCGGAGGAGGGAGCGAGAGATGGCGACGATCACGGTCCTCGGTGCCGGAATGAACGGCCTGACGACGGCGATGCTGCTGGCCCGCGACGGGCACCGCGTGACGGTCCTGGAGCGCGACCCGGCCGCCCCGCCGGCGCCGGAGCGTGCCTGGGAGGGGTGGGACCGGCCGGGCGTCGGCCAGTTCCGGCAGCTGCACCTCATGCTGTCGCGCTGGCGCGTCGAGCTGCAGGAGACCCTGCCGGAGGTGCTCGACGACCTCGTCGCGGCCGGCGGGCTGAGGCTGAACGTGATCACCGCGGCACCGGAGCAGGTGCGGGGTCCGATCCGGCCGGACGACGACCGGTTCGAGACGGTCACCGCCCGGCGGCCGGTGCTCGAGGCGGTGCTGGCCGGCGCGGCGGCGCGCACGCCGGGGCTGGACGTGCGGCGCGGGGTCGCCGTCACCGGCTTCACCACCGGGACGCCGACGGCCCCGGGCGTGCCGCACGTCGCCGGGGTGCGCACCGCCGGCGGCGAGCGGATCGCGGCCGACCTCGTCATCGACTGCCGGGGCCGCCGGGCACGGGTGGCCGACTGGCTGGCCGCGATCGGCGCCCGGCCGCCCGCGGAGGAGCGCGAGGACTCCGGCTTCGTCTACTACAGCCGGCACTTCCGGTCGGCCGGCGACGGGCTGCCGGTCGCGATGGCGCCGCTGCTGCAGCACTACGCCCCGTTCACCCTCGTCACGCTGCCCGCCGACAACGGGACGTGGTCCGTCGGGATCGTGACCAGTTCGGCCGACCACGCGCTGCGCGCCCTGCGCGACCCCCGCGCCTGGTCCGCGGCGCTGGCCCGGTGCCCGCTGGCCGCGCACTGGACCCGGGGCGAGCCGTTCACCGGCGTCGACGTCATGGCCGGGCTGGAGGACCAGCACCGGCGGCTGGTGGTCGACGGCGAGCCGGTCGTCACCGGCCTGGTCCTGGTCGGCGACGCGTGGGCGCGGACCAACCCCGCACTGGGCCGGGGCACCTCGATGGGTGCCGTCCACGCGCGGGCCGTGCAGCAGGTGCTGCGCGAGGTGGACCTGGCCGACGCCGACAAGGTCGTGCGGCGGGTGGACGACGTGACGGCCGCGACCGTCGAGCCGCTGTACCGCGCCACCCTGGCGTTCGACCGGCACCGCCTGGCCGAGCTGGCCGGCGAGATGAGCGGGCGCCCGTACGAGACGGACGACCCGGGCTGGGTGGTGGGCGAGGCGCTGACGGCGGCGGCCCTGGTGGACCCGGATGCGCGTCGGCTCTTCGCCCGGCTGGCCCTGCTGGTGGAGCCGGCGGCCCAGGTCCTGGCCGATCCGGCCGTCGTCGCCAGGATCCGCGCGCTGGGCGCGGGCGCGCCGCGCTACCCGCTCCCCGGTCCCAGCCGGGCCGAGGTGCTCGCCGCCATCGGCGCCTGAGCCGGCAGGGGTGCGGGGCGGTGCCACGGCGTCGGTGCGCACCCGGCCGGGTAGTGGGCCGTCATGACAGCTCTGGAGCTCGGCCGGGCCGGCCTGCAGGGGTGGCGGGCGAAGGTCGCCGACGCCGCCGGACCGGTGGTGGCCCGCAACACGCCCTTCACCGAGGACCAGGTCAAGGCGGCGATCGGCGCCGCCTTCGTCGTCCTCTCCGTGGTCTACGTGGCCAAGACCCTGCGGGAGTGGGTCGCGCGGACGTGAGCACCGGAGCGGTCGGCCGGAGCTGATCGCTCGCTCCTCCCTCGCACCGCCCGCTCTGCAGCACGGGGGACCCGCGAGAAGAGCGGGCGAGGCGCGCCACCCCGCCGCACCGGCTACTCCGCCGGCTCGCCGCCGTCGCCGTCGCCGTCGCCGTCGCCGATGGTCGCCACCTCGCGGGCGGCGTCCGGCCCCTGCTCCAGCAGGACCCGGAAGCCGTCGTCGTCCAGGATCGGCACCTTGACCTGCACGGCCTTGTCGTACTTGCTGCCCGGGTCGGCCCCCACCACGACGAAGCCGGTCTTCTTGCTCACCGAGCCGGTCACCTTGCCGCCGCGCTCCTGGATCGCCGCGGTGGCCTGGTCGCGGCTGTGGTCGCGCAGCGAGCCCGTGACGACGACGGTGACGCCGGTGAGCGGGCCCGGTCCGGCCGCCTCCCCCTCGTCGGCCATGCGCACGCCGGCCGCCCGCCACCTGTCCACGACCTCGCGGTGCCAGTCGACGGCGAACCAGTCGCGGATCGACCTGGCGATGGTCGGGCCGACGCCGTCGGCGGCGGCCAGCTCCTCCTCGCTCGCCTCGGCGATCCGGTCGAGGGAGCGGAAGTCGCGGGCCAGCGCCTGGGCCGCCGTCGGCCCGACGTGCCGGATGGACAGGCCGACCAGCACCCGCCAGAGCGGGACGTCCTTGCGGGTCTGCAGGTTGGCCAGCAGCTTCTGCCCGTTGGCCGAGAGGGTGCCGTCCTTCTTGGTGAAGAACTCCGACTGCTCGAGTTTCTCGGCGTCGAGGAAGAACAGGTCGCCCTCGTCGGTGAGCAGGCCGCTCTGCAGCAGCGCGATCGCGGCCTCGTAGCCGAGGTTCTCGATGTCGAAGGCGCCGCGGCCGGCGACGTGGAAGACGCGCTCCCGCAGCTGGGCCGGGCAGGAGCGGGCGTTGGGGCAGCGGATGTCGGCGTCGCCCTCCTTCTCCGGCCGCAGCTCGGTGCCGCACTCGGGGCAGTGCGTGGGCATCTCGAACTCGCGCTCGTCGCCGGTGCGCGCCGCCACCACCGGGCCGAGCACCTCGGGGATGACGTCACCGGCCTTGCGGATGACGACGGTGTCGCCGATGAGCACGCCCTTGCGCTTGACCTCGCTGGCGTTGTGCAGGGTGGCCAGCTGCACCGTGGAGCCGGCGACCTTGACCGGCTCCATGAAGGCGAACGGCGTCACCCGGCCGGTGCGGCCGACGTTGACCCGGATGTCGAGGAGCTTGGTCGTCGCCTCCTCCGGCGGGTACTTGAACGCGATCGCCCAGCGCGGCGCGCGCGAGGTGGAGCCCAGCCGCCGCTGCAGGGCGACCTGGTCGACCTTGACGACGACGCCGTCGATCTCGTGCTCGACCGAGTGCCGCTGCTCGCGGTAGCGCTCGATGTAGGCCCACACGCCCTCGAGGTCGTCGACCACCTCGTAGCGGTCGCTGGTGGGCAGGCCGAGCGCGCGCAGGCGGACGTAGGCGTCGGACTGGTTCTCCGGCTGCCACCCGTCGTGCGCGCCGAGGCCGTGCACGATCAGCCGCAGCCGCCGCGAGGCGGTGACCCGCGGGTCCTTCTGCCGCAGGGAGCCGGCGGCGGCGTTGCGCGGGTTGGCGAACGGCGCCTTGCCCTGCTCGACCATCGAGGCGTTGAGGTCGGCGAACGCCTCGACCGGGAAGTAGATCTCGCCACGCACCTCGAGCCGCTCGGGCAGGTCGTCGCCGGTGAGCTCCTGCGGGACGTCCTGCATGGTGCGGACGTTGGCGGTGACGTCCTCGCCGGTGGTGCCGTCGCCGCGGGTCGCCGCGCGGACCAGCCGGCCGCGCTCGTAGAGCAGGGCGACGGCGAGCCCGTCGATCTTCAGCTCGCACAGGTAGCGGGCGCCGGTGCCGACCTCGCGCTCGACCCGGGCGGCCCAGGCGGAGAGCTCGTCGCTGCTGAAGGCGTTGTCCAGGCTCTGCATCCGCTCCAGGTGCTGGACCGGCGCGAACGTCGCGGTGAAGCCGCCGTTGACCTTCTGGCTCGGCGAGTCCGGCGTGACCAGGGCGGGGTGGGCGGCCTCGATGGTCTTGAGCTCGCCCATGAGCTCGTCGTACTGGCCGTCGCTGACCAGCGGCTCGTCGCGGACGTAGTAGGCGAAGGCGTACCTGTCGAGCAGCTCGGAGAGGTCCCGGTGCCTCGTGCGCGCGTCGTCGGGGACCTGCGTGAGGTCCTCGCGGTCCTCCGCGGCCACCACCTGCGGGACGTCGACCTCAGCCTCGGTGCTCACGCACCGCACCGTATCCGCCGGGTACGACGGCGAACCCGCATCCACCCTGCCGTGGTGGTCACCATGGCGGTCGTGCACGCGGAGCTGGCCCGCGCCCTCGTCCCCGCCGTCCGCGAGCTGACCACCACCGGCGCGCCGGTCCCGCGCGGCACCAGCAGTAGGAGGACCCCGTCCTCCCCGCCCCTCGCACGCCCGGGGAGGTGCCCTGGACGGCGCCGCGCGGTGGGCGTGCCCGAGGGACGGCACCGCCGTCGCCGTCGTGGGCGGGCTGCGCTGAGCTATCCGGGCTGGAGGTGCTTCGCCGCCTCGCGGACGTGGGCCATGGCCGCACGGGCGTAGGCCGGCGTCGCGCCGGCCAGGCCGCACGACGGCGTCAGGGTCACGGCGGTGTGCAGCTGCTCGGCCGGGAAGCCGAGCTCGCGCCAGAGCCCCTGCAGGCGGGAGGCGGTCGCCTTGGGCGCGCCGAGCGGGCCGTCGGTCCCGGGGACGACGCCGACGAGCAGGTGGGTGCCCGCCTCGACCGCCTCGCCGACGGCGTCGAGGTCCTGCACGAGGCCGGAGTCGAAGGAGACCCCGGCGGCGCCGGCGGCGCGGAACAGGCCGAGCGGCGCCCGGGCCGTGCAGCAGTGCACGACGACCGGGCCGGGCAGCGCGTCGACGACGGCCGCGAGCTCGTCCTGGACGACGTTGGCCTCGACCGCGGCGAGCCGTCCGTAGCCGCTCGCGGTCGGCAGCGCGCCCTCGATCACGGCGGGCACCGACGGCTCGTCCAGCTGGACGACGACCCGGGCCCCGGGCACCCGGGCGGCCACCTCGGCGACGTGCGCGGCGAGCCCCTCGGTGAGCGACTGGGCGAGGTCGCGGCGGGCGCCGCGGTCGACGACCGCCCGCTCGCCGCGCTCGCGCTCCAGCCCGGCGGCGAGCGTCCACGGTCCGGCGGCCTGCACCTTCAGCGGCCCGGCGTAGCCGTCGGCGACCTCGGTGAGCGCGTCGAGGTCGCGCTCGAGCAGGTCGTGCGCCCGGCGCAGGTCGACCCCGGGTCGCGGCACCAGCCGCCAGCCGGCCGGGGTCAGGTCCACGGCGACGTCGACGAGCAGCGCGGCGCTGCGGCCGACCAGGTCGGCGCCCGGTCCGCGGCCGGGCAGCTCCGGCAGGTGCGGGAACTCCGGCAGCTCCCCCAGCACCAGCCGCACCGCCTCGTGCGGGTCGGCGCCGGGGAGGGACCCGACGCCGGAGGCCGGCCCCCAGGGTGCGGGGCCCGGCCTCGGCTCGTCGTGCGCGTCGTGCGGTGCGGGTTCGGACGACGGGACCACGACGGCGACGGTAGCCCAGCCGCCGCCGTGGTCCCGGCGGTTCCCAGTCAGACGGTGCACGGGCCCGCGCCCGAGCGGTCGTCGTCCCACGCCTGCGCCGGGTCGGTCGACACGGCCCGGTCGAGCGCCGGCGGCGCCACCGGTCCGGGCTGCGCGGCCAGGTAGGCGTTGAAGGCGTCGACGTCGTTCGGTCCGGTGACCACCTCGGCACCGGGGACGCGGCCGCTCACGAAGGCGGGGAAGGCGTCCCCGCCGGCGATCAGGAACGAGTTGGCGACCACCGTGTAGGTGGCGGCCGGGTCCAGCGGGACTCCGTCGACCAGGATGCTCGCCGGGTCGATCCGGTCCGCGGCACCCGCGGCAGCCGGGATCGGGTCGAACTCGTACGTGAGTCCGGCCACCGACAGCTGCAGGAAGCTGGGCGAGCCGCTGCGGGTTCCCCACTGCTGCTCGAGCACCTGCTCGATCGCCGCTCCGGTCAGCTGCACGGTGTTCACCGTGTTGCTGAACGGCTGCACCGCGAACGTCTCGGCGTAGGTGATGGTCCCGGCCGGGTCACCCGGCCCGGACGACGCGCAGTTGATGTCCGCGCGCAGGCCGCCGGGGTTCATGAAGGCCACGTCGGCGTCGGGGAAGGCCGCCAGCTGGGCGTCGGCGACCAGGTTGCCGAGGCTGGACTCGCTGTCGCGCACGGGGCTACCGGCGCGGTGGGCCCGGTCGAGGTCCGCCGTCTGGGTGCCGACCGGGACGTTCCCCGCCTCGGCGGCGCGTGCCTCCCAGTACGAGACGATCCGCTGGACGTCCGGGTCCGGCGAGGTCCGCCGCACCGGGACGTTGGTGGCGGTCGCGGTGCTCCGGACGACGTCGCCGTCGCTGCCGAGCCGGAACTGGATGTCGGTCAGCGCCTTGCCGTAGAAGCCGGCCTGGGTCACCAGCCGCGGCTGGCCGTCCGGGTCGGGCAGCGTGCAGTCGTAGGGCACGTGGGTGTGCGCGCTGATGATCACGTCGACCGCCGCGGAGACGTCGGCGTTGATGTCGCCGATCGGCGTCCCGGCCATGTCGCCGACGCAGCGGTCGAAGCCGCCGCCGGTGCCCTGGGTGCCGCCCTCGTGGACCATGACGACGATGGCCTCGACGCCCTGCTCCTGGAGTTCCCCGGCGTAGTGGTTGATCGCGGCCGCCTCGTCGCCGAAGGTCAGCCCCTCGATCCCCGCGGCGGCGACGATGGTGGGGGTGTCGTCCGTGACGACACCGATGAGGCCGATCTCCCTGTTGCCGGTGGTCTGCACGATCTCGTACGGCGGCAGGACCGGCTCGCCGGTCGCGTCGTCGGTCACGTTGGCCGCCAGGTACGGGAACTCCGCGCCGGCGAACGGCTGACCGGTGCTGTCGGCGTAGCAGCCGTCGACCTCCGGGGTCACGCCCTCGCAGGCGGTGACGTCGTCGGAGAACTGCCCGTCGGTCGCGCCGGAGATGCGGTACAGCTCCTCCTGGCCGCGGTCGAACTCGTGGTTGCCCACGGCGGAGAAGTCCAACCCGAGGGCGTTGAGCACCTCGATGGTCGGCTCGTCCTTGAACGCGCTGGAGTTGAACGGCGAGGCGCTGACCAGGTCGCCGGCACCCACGAAGAAGGAGTTGTGCTTCGGGCCGCCGAAGCCCTGCCGGAGGTCGCCGAGCGTCGTCGCGACGTTGGCGGCGCCGCCCACCTGCTCCGACACGTCGTCGGCGGTGCCGTAGGCGCCGTCCGGTCCCGGCGCGGTGACCAAGCTCCCGTCACCGCCGGTCTGCGGGCTGATCCGGCCGTGGAAGTCGTTCATGGCGATCAGCTGGACCGGCACCCCTCCGGCGCCGTTGCCCGGTGCGGCGGAGGCGGTCAGCGGGGTGCCCACCGCGACGGACGCCGCCAGTGCGGCGACCACCAGGGTCGGTCGGAATCGGGGCAAGTCGTCCTCCACAGGGCATGCGGGAGCAGACCACCGGGTCGGGTGGCCTCACGGCGAAGTGGTGAGCCGAGCTAAGAAGCTTCGCTCAGGAAGTGGCTCAGGAGGACGCTAGCCCGGACCGTCTCGGAAGTGAAGACCGGGTCGGGAAACGTAGTTCTGAGTTCACGCCGTCGACAGGACGGCGCCCTGCCCGAGCACCCGGTCGCCGCGCTCGGCGTCCGGCTCGTAGAGCACGGCGGACTGCCCGGGCGCCACGCCGCGCTGCGGGTCGTCCAGCCGCAGCAGCAGACCGCCGTCGGCGGCAGTCACCTCGCAGGCGACGGGCGTGCCGTGCGCGCGCAGCTGCACCTCCGCCCGCAGCGGCAGCACCGGCGCTGCGCCGGTCCACGTCGGCGCCGCCGTGCGCACCTCGCGGACGCCGGCGAGGTCCGCCGTCCCGATGGTCACGGTGCGGCTGACCGGCTCGATGCCGAGCACGTACCGCGGGCGGGAGTCGCCGACGCTCACCCCGAGGCCGCGGCGCTGGCCGACGGTGAAGCCGTAGGTGCCGTCGTGCTCGCCCACCGTGGCCCCGGTGGTCGCGTCGACCAGCGGACCCGGCCGGCTGCCCAGCCGGCGGGCGAGGAAGCCCCGGGTGTCGCCGTCGGGGATGAAGCAGATGTCGTGCGAGTCGGGCTTGGCGGCGACGGCGAAGCCGCGCTCGGCGGCGATCCCGCGCACCCGGTCCTTGGTCATCGCGCCCAGCGGGAACGCCGCGCCCGCCAGCTGCTCGGCGGTGAGCACGGCCAGCACGTACGACTGGTCCTTGCCCGCGTCGACCGAGCGGCGCAGCTCGCCGCCGGAGAGCCGGGCGTGGTGACCGGTGACGACGGCGTCGAAGCCCAGCGCCCGTGCGCGGTCCAGCACCGCGGCGAACTTGATCTTCTCGTTGCAGCGCAGGCACGGGTTCGGCGTGCGCCCGGCCTCGTACTCGGCCACGAAGTCCTCGACGACGTCCTCGGCGAACCGCTCGGCGAGGTCCCAGACGTAGAACGGGATGCCGAGCTCGTCGGCGACCCGGCGGGCGTCGTGCGCGTCCTCCACGCTGCAGCAGCCGCGGGCGCCGCTGCGCAGCACCTGCCGGTCGGGCGAGAGCGCCAGGTGCACGCCGGTCACGTCGTGCCCGGCGTCGACGGCGAGCGCGGCGGCGACGGCGGAGTCCACGCCACCGCTCATCGCGGCGAGCACCCTCACCGCGACCCCAGACCCGCCCGCCGTGCGCGCTCCACCACCGGCCCGATCACCTCGAGCAGCGCGTCGACGTCGGCGTCGGTCGAGGTGTGCCCGAGGCTGAACCGCAGCGAGCTGCGGGCCCGCCCCGGCTCGGCGCCGACCGCCAGCAGCACGTGGCTGGGCCGTGCCACCCCCGCGCTGCAGGCCGACCCGGTCGAGCACTCGACCCCGCGGGCGTCGAGCAGCATGAGCAGCGCGTCGCCCTCCGCACCGGGGAAGGACAGGTGCGCGTTGCCCGGCAGCCGTCCGGGCCCGCCGGTGAGGACGTCGTCCAGCGGCGCGCCGTTGAGCTGGGCGTCGGGCACCTGGGCGACGACGCCGGCGACGAGCCGGTCGCGCAGCCGCGCCAGCCGCGGCGCCCGCTCGGGCCGCCCCCGGACCGCCGCCGTCGTCGCCACCTGCATGCCGACGATGGCCGCGACGTCGAGGGTGCCCGAGCGCACGTCGCGCTCCTGGCCGCCGCCGTGCAGCAGCGGCGTGCACTCGGCGTCGCGGCGCAGCAGCAGCACCCCGGCGCCCATCGGGCCGCCCAGCTTGTGGCCGGTCATGGTGAGCGCGTCGGCGCCGCTGGCGGCGAAGTCGACCGGCACCTGGCCGACCGCCTGCACCGCGTCGGTGTGCAGCGGCACGCCGACCGCGTGCGCGACGTCGGCGAGCGCCGCCACGTCGCTGACGGTGCCGATCTCGTTGTTGGCCCACATGACGCTGGCCACCGCGACGTCGGTGCCGTCGCCGAGCGCGTCGGCCAGGGCGTCCGGCGTCACACGGCCGCTGGGCTCGACCCGCAGCCAGGTGACGTCGGCGCCGTCGTGCTTGACCAGCCACTCGACGCTGTCGAGCACGGCGTGGTGCTCGGCCGGGCTGACCACGAGCCGGCGACGGCGCGAGTCGGCCGTGCGCCGCGCCCAGAACAGGCCCTTGACGGCGAGGTTGTCGCTCTCGGTGCCGCCGCCGGTGAACAGCACCTCCGACGGCCGCGCGCCCAGCGCCTCGGCGATCCGCTCCCGCGCCTGCTCGGCCTCGCGCCGCGCGGCCCGGCCGCTGGCGTGCAGCGAGGAGGCGTTGCCCACCCGGCCGAGCTGCTCGGTCATCGCGGTCAGCACCTCGGGGAGCACCGGCGTCGTGGCCGCGTGGTCCAGGTACGTCATGACGCACTCAATGTAGTCGCGCCCTCCGCGGTCGCCCGCCCGGGAACCGGGGCGGCGGCCCGCCCGGCGACCCGGACGCCGACCAGCGCCAGCAGGGTGAGGACGGCGACCGTGCCGCCGATCGCCGCCGGCATCGACAGCGCTCCCGCCGTGGCCGCCGCGACCAGCACCCCGGCCAGGCCGATGCACAGCGCCGAGGCGGTGACGTCAGAGATCTGCAGGGCCGCCGAGTCGGCGCCGCGGCGGTGCTCCGGCGACTGGTCGAGCAGCAGCACGCCGACGCTGGGCATGCCCAGGCCCATGCCGAGCCCGGCGACGGCCCAGGTGAGGTACGCCGGCCACCCGCCGAGCGCCGGGACCGCGGTCAGCGCCGTCCCGGCCAGACCGGCCGCCAGCAACGCGAAGCCGAGCCGCAGCAGCCGCTCGCGCGGGGCGTCGGGGAAGCGCCCCTGCAGGTGCGACGCCAGGGCCCAGCCGACCGCGCCGGCGGTCAGCGGGATGCCGGCGGTGGTGGCGCTGAACCCGTGCACCTCGGTGAGGGCCAGCGGCAGCAGGGCGTCCATGCCGAAGAAGGCGCCGGCGAGCAGCCCGCGCGAGGCGACCACGGCCGGCAGCCCCCGCCGCGCCCGGCCGGTGCCGGCCGGCAGCAGCGGCCGCAGGCCCGCGAGCAGGGCGGCGACACCGGCGACCGCGAGCCCCAGGGCGAGCAGGTCGCGGCGCTGGCCGGCGTACTGCAGCACCCCGATGCCGGCCCCGGCGAGCAGCGCCCAGCCCCACCGGGACCGCGCCGGCCGGCCGGGGCCCTCGCTGCGCGGCAGCGCCCGGACGGCGGGCAGCACCAGCCCGGTGCCGAGCGCGATCAGCGGGAGCAGCCCGAGGAAGACCAGCCGCCAGCTGGCGTGGGTGGTGAGCAGGCCGGCCAGCAGCGGCCCGACGAGCGCGGGCAGCACCCAGGCGGAGCTGATCGCGCCGAACAGCCGCGGGCGCAGCGCCGGCTCGTAGGCCAGCCCGGCGATCACGTAGAGGTTGACCGCGATGGTGCCGGCGCCGAAGCCCTGCACCGCCCGGCCGGCGACGAACAGCGACATGTGCCCGGCGACGCCGGCGACCAGCAGGCCCACCGCGAACGCGGCGACGCCCCAGGGCAGCGCCACACCGGCCCCGCGCCGGTCGCCGAGGTCGCCGCCGACGACCATGCCGAGGACGGAGGCGACGAGGAAGGCGCTGAACGGCCACGCGTACCAGGCCAGCCCGTCGAGCTCGGCCACCGCGGTCGGCATCGCCGTCCCCACCGCCATCGCCTCGAAGGCGATGAACGTGACCAGCATGACCAGCCCCGCCGTCGTCAGCCGGTGCTCCCGGTCGAGCAGTCGCGCCACCCCGTCCACCTTCCGCTCAACCGTCCCGCCCCGCGAACTCTTTCCGGACACACGCCGAGCGCCGGCCCCCCGACGGGGACCGGCGCTCGGCGGCCGTGCTGAGGACTCAGCCCCGGCGGGTCTTGATCAGCTCCGTGGCCTGCGGGGCGACCTGGAACAGGTCACCCACCACGCCGAAGTCGGCCAGCTCGAAGATCGGCGCCTCGGGATCCTTGTTGATGGCGACGATCGTCTTGCTGGTCTGCATGCCGGCGCGGTGCTGGATCGCACCGGAGATGCCGACGGCGATGTAGAGCTGCGGCGACACGGTCTTGCCGGTCTGCCCCACCTGGAAGGTGTGCGGGTAGAAGCCGGAGTCGACCGCCGCGCGCGAGGCGCCGACCGCCGCGCCGAGCGAGTCGGCCAGGTTCTCGATGATCGAGAAGTTCTCCGCGCTGGCCACGCCGCGGCCGCCGGAGACGACGATCGCCGCCTCGGTCAGCTCCGGCCGGCTGCTCTTCTGCTCCACGACCCGGTCGACGACCTTGACCTGCTTGGCGGCGTCGGACAGCGCCACCTCGACGGTCTCCTCGGCCGCGGCACCCTGCGCGGGCTCCGGGGCGACCGAGTTGCCGCGCAGCGTGTAGATCGGGGTGCCGGTGGTGACGCGCGAGTGCACGATCGTCGAGCCGGCGAAGGCCGCCTGGGTGGCGGTGCCGTCGGCGGCGATCTCGGTGACGTCGGTGAGCAGCCCGCTGCCGGTCTTGACCGCCAGCCGGGCGGCCACCTCCTTGCCCTCGGGCGAGGACGGGATGACCACGGCGGCCGGGGAGACGCGCTCGACCAGCTGCGCGAGCACCTCGGCCTTGGGCGCCACGAGGTAGTCGTCGATCTCGGGCGACTCGGCGACGTAGACCTTCTGCGCGCCGTACTCGGCCAGCGCGTCCTTGGCGGCGGCGGCCGAGCCGGGGGCGCCGGCTACGACGGCCGACGGCTCGCCCAGCGCACGGGCGGCGGTCAGCGCCTCCAGCGTCGTCTTGCGGACGCCTCCGCCGGCGGGGTTGAGCTCGACGAGGACCAGGACCTCAGCCATGTCTGTGTTCTCCTTCGCTCTGCAGGTCCGGGTCAGACGATCTTCTGCTCGGCGAGGAAGCCGACGAGCTTCTCGGCGCCGTCGCCCTCGTCGGTCACCTTCACCCCGGCGCCCTTCGGCGGGCGGCCGGCGAAGTCGACGACCTGCGACGTGGCGCTGGCCAGGCCGACCGAGCCGGTGTCGACGCCGAGGTCGGCCAGCGACTTGGTCTCCACCGGCTTCTTCTTGGCGGCCATGATCCCCTTGAAGGAGGGGTAGCGCGGCTCGTTGATCGAGTCCCAGGTGGACACGATGGCCGGCAGCGGGGCCTCGAGCGCCCAGTAGCCGGTGTCGGTCTGCCGCTCCACCTTGGCGACGCCGCCCTCGATGGTGAGCTTGCGGGCGCCGGAGAGCTGCGGGATGCCCAGCCGCTCGCTCAGCAGCGCCGGCATGACGCTCATCTGCGCGTCGGTCGCCTCGGCGCCGCACAGCACCAGGTCGTACTCCAGCTGGCCCAGCGCCGCGGCGATCACCGCGGAGGTCTGGATGGCGCACGAGCCGTGGATCGCCTCGTCGGAGACGTGCACCGCCTTGTCGGCGCCCATCGACAGCGCCTTGCGGATCGCGTCGGTCGCGGAGTCGGGGCCGACGGACAGGACGGTGACCTCGCCGCCCTCGCGGTCGCGCACGAGCAGCGCCTCCTCGATGGCGTACTCGTCCATCTCGTTGATGACGTTGTCCGCCGTCGCCCGCGCGACCGTGTTGTCGGACGGGTCGAGCTTGCGCTCGCTGCCGGAGTCCGGGACCTGCTTGACCAGAACGACGATGTTCATCGCCAGACCTACCTCCGCGATGGGGTCGGGGCGCGGGCCCTGACGCCCGCCTAGCTCCGATCATGGAGGTTACTGGCCGGTAACGGACACGCGCCGGGGTAGGTGGGTGACCTGTATCACCGGCCGGCCGGCCACTCCCCCGTCGCCGCGAAGACCTCCAGCGCGGCGGCGTGCGGAGCGAGGTCCAGGCCCTGCCGGGCGAGCCAGTCGTCGGAGTAGTACGTGTGCGCGTACCGCTCGCCGCCGTCGCAGAGCAGCGTGACCACGCTGCCGGTCCGGCCGGCCGCGAGCATTTCCGCGACCAGGCCGAACGCACCCCACAGGTTGGTGCCGGTGGAGCCGCCGGCCCGCCGTCCGGTGACCCGCTCCAGGTGGCGCACCGCGGCGATCGAGGCCGCGTCGGGCACGCAGATCATCCGGTCGACGATCGTCGGCACGAACGACGGCTCGACGCGGGGACGGCCGATCCCCTCGATGCGCGAGGACCGGCCGGTGGCCACCGCCCGGTCGTCGTCCCGCCAGGACGGGAAGAAGGACGACCCCTCCGGGTCGACCACCGCCAGGCGGGTCGCCAGCCGCCGGTAGCGCAGGTAGCGGCCGATCGTCGCGCTGGTCCCGCCCGTGCCGGCCCCGACGACGATCCACTCCGGCACGGGGTGCCGCTCGAGGGCCAGCTGCTCGAACACCGACTCGGCGATGTTGTTGTTGCCCCGCCAGTCGGTGGCCCGCTCGGCGTTGGTGAACTGGTCGAGGTAGTGCCCGCCGGTCTCGTCGGCGACCCGGCGGGCCTCGTCGTAGACCGCGGCCGGGTCGTCGACGAGGTGGCAGCGGCCGCCGTGGAACTCGATGAGGGCGATCTTCTCCGGGCTGGTCGAGGCCGGCATCACCGCCACGAACGGCAGCCCGAGCATGCGGGCGAAGTAGGCCTCGCTGACCGCGGTCGACCCGCTGGAGGCCTCGACGACGGTGCTGCCCTCGGAGATCTGCCCCGAGCACAGGGCGTACAGGAACAGCGACCGGGCCAGCCGGTGCTTGAGGCTGCCGGTCGGGTGGGTCGACTCGTCCTTGAGGTAGAGGTCGACGCCCCACTCCGGCGGCAGCGGGTAGACGAGCAGGTGGGTGTCGGCGCTGCGCACCGCGTCGGCCTCCACGGCGGCGACGGCGCGGTCGACCCACGAGCGCCCGGCGGGATCGGAGCGGTCGACGTCGTCCGGCGGGTGGGTCACGCCCGCGATCATGCCTGGCCGTCGCCCGTGCCCGACCGGGCGACCGGTGTCCCCCGATCGGGCGCTCTCCCCCTCGGGGAGGAGACGGTGCGTACCGGAACCGGCGTCGGCGCCCTACCGTGCGCCTCCGCCGGCAGGGGGCCGGTGGACGCCGGACCAGCGGGAGGTGGGCCGCCGCATGTTCCGGCGTCGCGTCGGCCCGTTCCAGCTGGTCTCCCTCCTCGGCACCGGCGACCACGGCGAGGTGTACCGGGCCCTGGACACCCGTTCGGACCGCTGGGTGGCCCTCACGCTCTTCGCCCCCGCTCTCGCCCGTGACGCCCGCCGGGTCGCCGCGTTCCGGTCGACCGCCCTGGCCGCCGCCCGGCTGGGCCGGCACGGCGTCGTGCCGGCGGACGAGGTCGGGGAGCTGGGCGGCCGGCTGTACGCCGTGTCGCGGCTGGTCGACGGGGTCGACCTCGGCCGGGTGCTCGCGGACGGCGGCCCCCTGCCACCGGCGCGGGCGGTCGAGGTGGTCGCCCGGGCCGCCGCCGCGCTGGACGCCGTGCACGCCGCCGGCCTGGTGCACCTCGGGGTGCAGCCGGGCACCCTGCTGCTGACCGCCGACGACGGCGTCCTGCTGACCGGCCTCGGCGTGGCGGGCCTGCGCACCGCGTGGGAGGACGCCGGACCGGCGGCGCTGGCGACCACCGCGCCGGAGCGGTTCTCGGGCGGGCCGGTCGACGCCCGGGCCGACGTCTACGCGCTGGCCTGCGTGCTGCACACCTGCCTCAGCGGGCGGGCCCCCTTCGCCGGCACCGACCTCGCCGCGCAGCTCGACGCGCACCTGCACCTGGAGCAGCCGCGGGCCGCGACCACCGTCGACGGCGTCCCGCCGGCGCTGGACGCCGTCGTCCGCCGGGGCATGGCCAAGCGGCCGGAGGACCGGTTCGCGACGGCCGGTGCCCTCGCGTCGGCCGCCGCCGAGGCCCTGCTCGTCCCCGAGCACGCCCTCGTCGGCGCCGGGCGGGTCGGCGCGCCGGACCGGCCGAGCCCCCGCCCCCGCCGCCTGCCCGCGCCGCGTGCGGTCCCGCCGGGACTGCTGCGGCCGGCACCCACCGACCGCCCGCCCCGGCCGCCGGAGCCCGTTCTGGTCCCGCTGCCCGCGACGCGGCCGTCCGCTCGCCGGCGGTCGCTGGCCGTGGCCGCCGGGCTGCTGGTGGTCGCCGCCGGCACGGCGGGTGTCGTCCGCGCGTCCGCCGGCGACCCGGTGCCCGCGGTCGCCGAGAGCAGCGCGCGGCCGACCGTCGTCGCGACGGTCGACGTGGGTGTCTCCCCCGCCTCCGTCGAGTTCTCCCCGGACGGGTCCACCGCGTACGTGACCGGTCGCGGCCGCGACCTCTGGGTGCTCGACGCGGGCGGGCACTCGTTCACCGGCACCCTCGACGTCCCCGACGGCCCGGCCTGGTACGTGGCCCTCTCCCCCGACGGCGGGACGGCCTACGTCAGCGTCAAGGACTCGGAGCAGATCGTGCACCGGCTGGTCGCCCTCGACACCGCGACCGGCGAGGTGGCGTTCTCGACCGAGGTGGGCCCCCGGCCGTTCGGCGCGGCGGTCAGCCCCGACGGCCGGGAGGTCTGGGTGACCAGCCACGGGGCCAGCCGGATCGACGTCGTCGACGCCCGCAGCGGCGAGGTCGTCGACCGGATCCCGGCGCCCCCGGACCCGCACGACGTCGCCTTCTCCACCGACGGCCGGCACGCCTACGTCGCCAGCCACGAGACCGACCGGCTCACGGTCGTCGACACCCGCACGCGCAGCCGGGTGGCCACCCTCGACGGCGGCAACGGCCCGTACGCGGTCGCCGTCTCCCCGGACGGCGACCGGGTGGCCGTCGCCGGGTTCGACGGGGGCGAGCTGGCGATCGTGGACACCCTGTCGGACGACCGGCTGGCCACGGTGCCGGTGGGGCGGCACCCGCAGGACGTCGCGTGGGCGCCGGACGGCCGGCACCTCTACGTGGTGAACGCCGACGACGGCACCGTCTCGGTGGTCGACACGCGCAGCTACACGGTCAGCGCGACCGTGCCCGTCGGGCGGACCCCGACCGGCGTCGCCGTCCGGCCCGACGGCGAGCGCGCCTACGTCACCAACGTCGACGACGGGACCGTCTCGGTGCTCGACATCTCCGCCGGCTGAGCACGGGCCGTCGACCCGAGCCTTTACCCCCTGGTGGCAGCGCCCCTACGCTGCGGCGGTCGCCGTCGAGGGAGCGGGTGCGCATGACACCGCGGCAGTTCGGCCCGTACGAGCTCGAGGCGCTCGTGGGCGTCGGCGGGATGGGCGAGGTGTGGCGCGCCCGCGACACCCGCCGCGACCGGCTGGTCGCGATCAAGCTGCTCCCCGAGTCGCTCGCCCACGACGCGGAGTTCACCACCCGCTTCCGGCGCGAGTCCGAGCTGGCGGCGCGGCTGCGGGAACCGCACGTCATCCCGATCCACGACTACGGCGAGATCGACGGCCGGCTCTACATCGACATGCGGCTGGTCGACGGCCGCGACCTCGGCGACATCCTCGCGGAGGGGCCGCTGCCGCCGGAGCGGGCGATCGCCCTGCTCAGCCAGGTCGCCGACGCGCTGGAGTCGGCGCACGCCGACGGCCTGGTGCACCGCGACGTGAAGCCGTCGAACGTCCTGGTGACGAAGAACGACTTCGTCTACGTCGTCGACTTCGGCATCGCCCGCCAGGTCGGCCACACCCGCACGTCGCTGACCATCACCGGCGCGACCGTCGGGACGCTGGACTACATGGCGCCGGAGCGCTTCACCAGCGCGCCGATCGACGGCCGGGTGGACGTCTACTCGATGGCGTGCGTCCTGGCCGAGTGCCTCACCGCGACGCGGCCCTTCCCCGGCGGCGACCTGCCCGCCCTGCTCTACGCGCACCTCTACGCCGACCCGCCCCGGCCGAGCGAGCTGGTCGCCGGCGTCCCGCCCGCCCTCGACGCGGTGATCGCGAAGGGCATGGCCAAGCGGCCCGAGGACCGGTACGCGAGCCCCTGCGAGTTCATCGGCGCCGCCCGGGAAGCCGTCGGGGCGACCGCCTCCTCCCTCGCGGCGACCCGGCCCCCGACGCCGGCGCCGGTGGCCGCCGCCCCCGCCCCGGCACCCGTCCCGGCGCCTGCGCCCCCGGTGGCCGAGCCGGTCCGCATCCCCCGTGAGGCGTTGCCACCGCCCCCGGCGCCGGCCGGCGTCGGCGTGCTGTCCGCCGACGGCTCGCACAGCTCGGCCGACCCGCTGCTCCCGCCGGGGCCGGTGGTCGGGCCCCGGGGCCCGCTGCCGCCGGGCGGCGGGAGCCACCCGGTCGGCCCGCTCCCGCCCGGGGGGCCGGGGCGGCCCGGCTCGGCGGCGGGACGGCGCCGGCGGTGGCCCCTGCTGGTCGGCGTGCTGGTGCTGCTGGTCGCGGCCGGCGTGCTCACCGCGTTCCTCTGGCCGCGGGACGAGGGCGGATCGGGGGGCGAGACCGCCGCGCCGACCACCGGCGCACCCGCCGAGGGCAGCGGCTCGATCTCGGAGGGGCCGCCGTCCACGGTGCCGTCGGCGCCCGCACCGGCCGACAGCATCGCCGTCCCCACGGTGAACGGCGAGCCGATCGACGTCGGCGAGACGCCCGGCTACATGGCGGTGGCGCCCAACGGGCGCTACGCCTACGTCGCCAACCGGGGCGCCGGTGTGGTGACCGTCTTCGACACCACGCTGAACACGGTCACCGGCACGATCCCGATCGAGGCCGGGCCGCCGCAGTTCATCACCTTCTCCCCCGACGGCTCGGTCGCGTACGTGACGGTGACCAACGAGGACTACACGGAGAACTACGTCGTCTTCGTCGAGACGGCGAGCAACACCGTGACCGACACCGTCGAGGTGGGCCTGCGGCCGTTCGCACCGGAGACGTCCCCCGACGGCCGGCTGCTCTACGTGCCGCTGCACAACGAGGGCCGCGTGGAGGTGCTCGACACCGAGACCGCGCAGGAGATCGCCTCGTACGAGGTGGCGCCCAACCCGCACTGGATCGCCATCAGCGACGACGGGCGGACCGGGTACACCGCCAACCACGAGTCGGGCGTGGTCTCGGTGCTGGACCTGACCGACGACGGCCGGGTGATCGCCGAGGTCCCGGTCGGGCTCGCGCCGCACAGCATCGCGGTCTCGCCCGACCAGACCCAGGTGTCGGTGGTCAACTTCGACAGCAACGAGGTGTCGGTCATCGACACCGCCACCAACGCCGTCGTGGCGACGATCCCGGTCGGCGCCCGCCCGCAGGACATCAGCTACGCACCGGACGGCCGGCACTTCTACACCGCCGACGTCGACAGCGGCACCGTCTCGGTGGTCGACACCACGACCGGCCGGGTCACCGCCACGATCCCCACCGGCGGCAGCCCGACCAGCGTCGCCGTCCGCCCGGACGGCCGGCAGGCCTACGTGACCGACCTCGACTCCGGGACGGTGCGGGTGCTCGACCTCGCGGCCGTCTAGCGACCGGTGAAGGTGGCCTTCCCGGGGCCGCTCTCGAGGAACGAGCGCATGCCGGTCTTCTGGTCCTCGGTGTCGAACATCTCGGCGAACAGCCGGCTCTCCAGCGCCAGCCCCTCCGCCAGCGGCAGGTCCAGGCCCTCGTCGATCGCCCGCTTCGCGGCGGCCAGGGCCAGCGGCGGACCGGCGGCGAACTTCCGCGCCATCGCCACGGCGGTGGCGTAGACCTCGTCGTCGGGGACGACGGCGTCGGCCAGGCCGATCTCCAGCGCCTCCTCGGCCCCGACGTGCCGGCCGGTGAACACCAGGTCCTTGGCCTTGGCCGGGCCGACCAGGCGGGCCAGCCGCTGGGTACCGCCGGCGCCGGGGATGACGCCCAGCAGGATCTCGGGCTGGCCGATCTTGGCGCTCGCGCCGAGCACCCGGAAGTCGGCGCACAGCGCGAGCTCGTAGCCGCCGCCGAGGGCATAGCCGGTGACGGCCGCGATGACCGGCTTCGGCACCCGGGCCACCTCGATGAAGGAGTTCTGCAGCTCCCGGCCCCAAGCCACCATCGAGCTGCCGTCGAGCTGCGACATCGCCTTGATGTCGGCGCCGGCGGCGAAGACCCGCTCCCCGCCGTAGATCACCACCGCGCGGACGTCGGCGCGCTCGGCGGCCTCCCTCGCCGCGGCCCGCACCTCGCGGTGCAGCTGCTCGTCGATCGCGTTCATCTTCGGCCGGTCGAGGCGGATGGTGCCCACCCCGTCCTCGACCTGCAGGGTCACGAACTGCGGCTCCGTCATGGCCGCACCCTAGCCGCGGGGCTACGTGGCGCGGCGAGCGGTGAACCGGCCGTCCTGCCGCGACAGGGTCAGCGCCAGGCCGAAGGTGTCGGACAGGTGCGCGGCGGTGAGGACGTCGTCGGCGGCCCCGGCGGCCACCACCTCGCCGCCGCGCAGCAGCAGGGCGTGGTCGTAGCCGGGCGGGATCTCCTCGACGTGGTGGGTGACCAGCACCTGCGCCGGCGCGTAGAGGTAGCGCGCCAGGTCGGCCAGCCGGGCCACGAGGTCCTCGCGGCCGCCGAGGTCGAGCCCGGCGCCCGGCTCGTCGAGCAGCAGCAGCTCGGGGTCGGGCATGAGCGCGCGGGCGATCTGGGCGCGCTTGCGCTCGCCCTCCGACAGCGTGCCGAACGGCCGGTGCGCGAACTGGGCCACCCCCCACTGGTTCATCAGCATCCCGGCGCGGGTCAGGTCGTGGACGTCGTAGCGCTCGCGCCACCGGCCGACCACGGCGTAGCCGGCGGAGACGACGACGTCGCCGGTCTTCTCCCCCGGCTCGATCCGCTGCGCCAGGGAGGCGCTGGTCAACCCGATGCGCGGGCGCAGCTCGAAGACGTCGACGGCGCCGAGGGTCTCCCCCAGCAGCTGGACCTCCCCGCGCGTGGGGTGCATGTGGGCGGCGGCCAGCTGCAGCAGCGTCGTCTTCCCCGCCCCGTTGGGGCCGAGGACCACCCACCGGTGGTCGGCCTCCACCGTCCAGTCGACGCCGCGCAGCAGGTGGGTGTCCCCCCGCACGACGTCGACCCCCCGCATCCGGACGACCGGTTCGGACGCGCCCCCACCCGACACACTGCTCGACACACGTCCATCCAACCAACTCCCGCAGCGCTCCCTGCGACGCGCCACGGGTCGGGAGGGGGCAGGATCGCGGCGTGGAGTTCCCCGAGGTCGGACCGTCCGGTCCCATCGCATGGCCCGGATGGCCGAGCCCGCTGGGCGCGCACTGGGACGGGACCGGCACCAACTTCGCGCTGTGGGCCGGCGGCGCGCAGGCGGTGGACCTGTGCCTGTTCGACGCCGACGGCGTGGAGCACCGGCACCGGCTGCAGGAGAACACGCACCAGGTCTGGCACGCCCGGCTGCCCGGCGTCGGCCCGGGCCAGCGCTACGGCTACCGGGTGCACGGCGCCTACGACCCCGGCAGCGGCCAGCGCTACAACCCCGCCAAGCTGCTGCTCGACCCGTACACGCGGGCCGTCGACGGGCAGCTCGCCCTCGACGGAGCGCTCTTCGGCTACCGCGGCGACAACCCCGACTCGCAGACCCCCGACGACCGCGACTCGGCCCCGTTCGTCCCCCGCGGGGTGGTCATCCACGACTCCTTCCCCTGGGAGGGCGACCGGCGCCCGGGGACGCCGTGGTCGGACACGGTGATCTACGAGGTGCACGTCAAGGGCGCCACCATGCGCCACCCCGAGGTCCCGCCGGCGCTGCGCGGCACCTACGCGGGACTGGCGCACCCGGCGTTCATCGATCACCTGACCGGGCTCGGCGTCACCGCCGTCGAGCTGCTGCCGGTGCACCACTTCGTCAGCGAGCCGCACCTGCTGCGCCGCGGCCTGACCAACTACTGGGGCTACAACACCCTGGGCTACTTCGCCCCGCACGCGGCGTACAGCTCCGCGGGCAGCGCCGGGCAGCAGGTCACCGAGTTCAAGGCGATGGTCAAGGCGCTGCACGCGGCCGGCATCGAGGTCGTGCTCGACGTCGTCTACAACCACACGGCCGAGGGTGACCACACCGGCCCGACGCTGTCGTTCAAGGGCATCGACAACCGCGCGTACTACCGCGTGCGCGGCGGCGACGCGGCCCGGTACACCGACTACACCGGCTGCGGGAACACCCTCGACGTCCGCCGCCCCGCCGTCCTGGCGCTGCTCATGGACTCGCTGCGCTACTGGGTGACCGAGATGCACGTCGACGGCTTCCGGTTCGACCTGGCCTCGGCGCTGGCCCGGTCCATGCACGACGTCGACCGGCTGTCGGCGTTCTTCGACGTCGTCCACCAGGACCCGGTGGTCAGCCAGGTGAAGCTGATCGCCGAGCCGTGGGACGTCGGCGAGGGCGGCTACCAGGTGGGCAACTTCCCGCCGCCGTGGACCGAGTGGAACGGCAAGTACCGCGACACGGTGCGCGACGTGTGGTCCGGCGCCCAGGTCGGCGTCCGCGACCTCGCCTACCGGCTCACCGGCTCGTCGGACCTCTACCGCTCCGACGGCCGGCGGCCGTTCGCCAGCATCAACTTCGTCACCGCCCACGACGGGTTCACCCTCGCCGACCTGGTCGCCTACGAGCGCAAGCGCAACGAGGCCAACGGCGAGGACAACCGGGACGGCGAGAGCCACAACCGCAACTGGAACTGCGGCGTCGAGGGGCCGACCGACGACCCGGCGATCACGTCGCTGCGGGCCCGGCAGGTGCGCAACCACCTGGCCACGCTGCTGCTGTCGACCGGGGTGCCCATGCTGACCGCCGGCGACGAGCTCGGCCGCACGCAGCTGGGGAACAACAACGCCTACTGCCAGGACAACGAGGTCTCCTGGATCGACTGGAAGGACGTCGACGAGGACCTGCTGGCGTTCGTCCGCCGGCTGGTGCAGCTGCGGCACACCGCGCCGGCGCTGCGGCAGGAGGCGTTCTTCGAGGGCCACGAGCTGCCGGCGACCGGCGGCACCCGCGACCTGGCCTGGTTCAACCCGGCCGGCGCGCAGCTGACCACCTCGGACTGGTTCGACACCGGCCTGAAGACGGTCGGCATGTACCTCGACGGGCGGGCGCTGCGGCACCGCGACGAGTTCGGCCGGCAGGTGGTCGACGAGTCGTACCTGGTGTGGCTGCACGCCGGCGCCGAGGCGACGACGGTGACGCTGCCCGGGCCGCCGTGGGGTGACGGCTACGAGCTGGTGCTCTCCACCGAGTACCCCACCGGCGCCCCGCCGCGGCCGGCGGTGGTGGGCCCCGGTCCGGTGGAGCTGCCGGGCCGCAGCGTCTGGCTGATGCGCATCCTCCGCCGTCCCTGAGGCACCCCGGCGGGCGTCACCCTCGCCGCGTGGCCGCGACCCCCGAGGTCGGCGGCGGGGCTGGCGACCACGCGGCGCGGGTGAGCCGCTCCGGAACGCGGAAGGGCCCCGCCGGCGAACCGGCGGGGCCCTTCGACGTTCGGTCGGGCGTCAGTCCTGCGGCTGCTCGAAGGTGATGACGGTCCAGCCGAGCAGCAGCCGGTCTCCGTCGGACAGGGGGTGGGCGACGCCGGGCTCGAGCTGGGTCCACTCGGTGGCCTCGGGGCCGGCGACGTGGGTGCCGTTGAGCGAGCCCAGGTCGACGAGCGAGACCTCGCGGCCGGCGCGCTGGATGGCCGCGTGCGCCGAGGACAGCACGTTCTGCGTGTCCGCTATCGGCACCGGCCGGGCCGAGCCGGCGGTGACGAGCTCGTGGTTGTCCGGACGGCGGCCCAGCACGAGGTCCTCGTCGACGGTGACGACCATGCCGTCGTCGAACCGCAGGATCGGCGCCGACGGGGTGTCGGGGCGCCAGAACGCGGTCTGCTCGCCCGAGTCGGCGCGCGTCGCACCGGAGGACACCGGGGCGGACGGCGCCGCGCCGAAGCCGGCGTCGGACGGGGCGGAGTACGTCTGCGCGGGAGCCGCGGCCGGCTGGGGCGCGGAGGCGGCCGGCGCCGGGGCGGCCAGCTGCAGCATCGCGCCGGAGCCCGGGACGGTCCCCTCGACCAGGTCGAGGGCGACACCCGGCGGCATCTGGGGCGCCGCCTGGCCGGGGCCGACGTAGAGGGTCTGGCCGAGCGAGAACCCGGCCGCCAGCGTGCAGCCGCCGTCGACCGACGAGCCCGGGACCGGCACGCCGTCGACGGCGGGCTGGCCCTTCCCCGACCACAGCGCGACACCGGTACCGGCGCCCTCCGTGGTGTCGGCGAGCACGAGGGCGAAGGAGGCCCCGCCGTGGGCGAGGGCGGAGACCTGGCCGGCGACGGCGGCCAGGACGCGGTCGGCGCCGGGACCCGAGACCCCCAGGCAGGCGTGGAGGGCCGCCACCAGGGCGGGCGAGCCGGGCGCGTCGACCCACAGCAGGCCGCCGCCGCGGCGGGCGACGACCGACTCTCCGGGGAGGACTTCACAGCGGTCGGGCATGGGCTCCAGCCTAGTGTTGCGCAACAGGTGTGGGCGGCCGCGGAGCACCGCCACGCCGAGCGAGCGAGGTGTCACCCGGGGTGCGTGGGATACCCGTGACCTGAGGGTCTCAAGCGAGAGTACGGGCGGGTGGCGGCCCGCTCCTCAGGCGCTCGTCACCACTCCGAGCTCCGCGGGGTTCGCGAGGTGCTCGGAGTGCGGCAGCACCCGCACCGTGTACCCGAAGGCGCCGGTGCGCTCCAGCGGCACGGTGGCGGTGAACCAGTGCCGCGACCCGTCGGCCTGCTCGTGCGCCATCGGGATGCAGGTCACCTCGTGCAGCCCGTCGGCGTCGTCCACCCGGCCGTAGGCGGCCTGCACCTGGACGTCGGCCGGGGCCAGCCCGGGCAGCTCCACCTCGGCACGCAGGGCGAGGGTCGTCCCGATCTCCGGGGTGTCCCCGGCGCCGGTGGCCTCCACGTGCGCGACCCGGACCGTGCCCCAGTGGTCGAGCAGGTGCGCCCGGCGGGCCGCCTCCTCCCGGGCCGGCGCGTAGGTGCCGCCGTCGGACATCGCCCGCGCCGAGACCGCCGCCGGCCGGTACAGCTGCTGCACGTAGTCGTGCACCATCCGCGCGGCCAGCACCTTCGGGCCGGTCTCGCGCAGCGTGTGCCGCACCATCTCGACCCAGCGGGCGGGGATGCCGTCGCGGTCGCGCTCGTAGAACCGCGGCAGCACCTGGGTGCCGATCAGGTCGTAGATGGCGCGGGCCTCCACCTCGTCGCGCCGGTCGGCGTCGGCGACGCCGTCGGCCGTGGGGATGGCCCAGCCGTTCTGGCCGTCGAACCACTCGTCCCACCAGCCGTCGCGGATGGAGAGGTTCAGCCCGCCGTTGAGCGCGGCCTTCATGCCCGACGTGCCGCAGGCCTCCAGCGGCCGCAGCGGGTTGTTCAGCCAGACGTCGCAGCCCCAGTAGAGGTAGCGGGCCATGCCGATGTCGTAGCCGGGCAGGAACGCGATGCGGTGCCGGATCTCGGGGTCGTCGGCGAAGCGCACCATCTGCTGGATCAGCTGCTTGCCGCCGTCGTCGGCCGGGTGGCTCTTGCCGGCGATGACCAGCTGGATCGGCCGCTCGTCGTCGAGGAGCAGCGCCTTGAGCCGCTCCGGGTCGCGCAGCATCAGGGTCAGCCGCTTGTAGGACGGCACCCGGCGGGCGAAGCCGATGGTGAGGACGTCGGGGTCGAACGCCGTGTCGGTCCAGCCGACCTCGGCCTCGACCGCCCCGCGCGCCAGCGCCGTGTCCCGCAGCCGGCGGCGCACCTCGTCGACCAGCCGCCCGCGCAGGATCCGGCGGGTCTGCCACAGGTCACCGGCGGGGATCCGGTCGACGCCGTCGAAGTGCACCGGGCCCTCGACCTGGAGCGGGTCGCCCTGCGAGCTCGTCTGGGTGCCGAGCTCGACCAGCTCGCGGGCGGTCCAGGTCGCCGCGTGCACGCCGTTGGTGATCGAGGAGATCGGGACGTCGTCCTCGTCGAAGCCCGGCCACAGGCCGTTGAACATGTGCCGGCTGACGTGCCCGTGCAGCTGGCTGACGCCGTTGGCCCGCTGCCCGAGGCGCAGCCCCATGTGGGCCATGTTGAACTTCGCCGGGTCCTCCTCGGCCCCCAGCGCCAGCAGCTCGCCCAGCGGGACGCCGAACCCGGCGAAGTAGCGCTCGATGAGGGCGCGGGGGAAGCGGTCGATGCCGGCGGGCACGGGCGTGTGCGTGGTGAACACGGTGCCGCCGCGCACCGCCTGCAGCGCCTCGGGGAACGACAGCCCGTGCGACTCGGTGAGCTCGCGGATGCGCTCGACGCCCTGGAAGCCGGCGTGGCCCTCGTTGGCGTGGAAGACCTCGGGCTGCGGGGTCCCGGTGAGCGAGCAGAACGCCCGCAGCGCCCGCACGCCGCCGATGCCGAGCAGCATCTCCTGCCGCAGCCGGTGGTCCTCGTCGCCGCCGTAGAGGCGGTCGGTGACCATCCGCTCGGCGGGCGCGTTCTCCTCGATGTCGGTGTCGAGCAGCAGCAGCGGCACCCGCCCCACCTGCGCCCGCCACACGTGCGCGTGCAGGGTGCGGCCCTCGGGCAGCGGCACGGTGATGACGACGGCGGACCCGTCCGGGCGGCGCAGCAGCTTCACCGGCAGGCCGTGCGGGTCCAGCGCCGGGTAGTGCTCGAGCTGCCAGCCGTCGGCGGACAGGCCCTGGTCGAAGTAGCCGGCCCGGTAGAGCAGACCGACGCCGATCAGCGGGACGCCGAGGTCGGAGGCGGCCTTGAGGTGGTCGCCGGCCAGGATGCCCAGGCCGCCGGAGTACTGGGGCAGCACCTCGGTGATGCCGAACTCGGCGGAGAAGTACGCGATGGAGGCGGGGGCGTCGCCGCCGAGCGACTGGTACCAGAGCTCGGCGCCCATGTACTCCTCGAGGTCGTCGACGACGTCCTGGAGGCGGCGCAGGAAGCGGCGGTCCTTGGCCAGGGTGGCCAGCCGCTCGGCCGAGATCTCGCCCATCATCTTGACCGGGTCGCCGCCGCAGTCCTGCCACAGCGCGGGGTCGAGGGCCTCGAACAGGTCCCGCGTCTCGGGGTGCCACGACCAGCGCAGGTTCATCACCAGCTGGGCCAGTGGCTGCAGAGGGTCCGGGAGGGTGGCGCGGACGGTGAACCGGCGGAGTGCTCGCACCGGCCGAGCCTAACCAGGCGGCGCGGCCGGTTCAGCCGCACGCCGAGCCGCCCGGCCACTCCTGCGGGTGGTCCCCCGCCGCCGAGGTGTGGCCGCTCGGTGATCTCGATAGCGTTCCCGGTGATGACTGGCCGACCTGATCTCCGCCTCGGCATCACCGATGTCGCCCCCGTCGTGTCGTGCGGGTCCTTCTCCGCGCGCGCCGTGGTCGGTGAGCACCTGCCGATCACCGCCACCGTGTTCCGCGAGGGTCACGACGCCGTCGCGGCCGACGTCGTGTGGCAGCCCCCGGGCGACACCGACCGGCCGCCGCTGCGCCGCATGGCCCGCTACGGCGAGGAGCCCGACCGCTGGCTGACCACCGTCGTCCCCGATCGCGAGGGCCGCTGGACCTACACGGTCGAGGCGTGGAGCGACCCGCTGGCCACCTGGCACCACGCGGTCGAGGTGAAGATCGCCGCCGGCCAGGGCGCCGGCGAGCTGGCCAACGACCTCGAGGAGGGCGCGCGGCTGCTCGACCGGGTCGCCGCCGCCTGCCCCGCCGAGCACCGCGACGCCGTCTCGGCCGCGGCGGCTGCGCTGCGCGACGAGTCGCTGGAGCTCACTGCCCGGGTCGCCCCCTCCTTCACGCCGGGCCTGCAGCAGGTGCTCCACGACCACCCGGTGCGCGAGCTGGTCACCGCCTCCCCCACCTACGAGGTCTGGGTCGACCGGCCGCGCGCGCTCTTCGGCTCCTGGTACGAGTTCTTCCCGCGCTCCGAGGGCCCGGTGGTCGGCGGCCGCCCCACGCACGGCACGTTCACGACGGCCCAGGAGCGGCTGCCGGCGGTCGCCGAGATGGGCTTCGACGTCGTCTACCTGCCCCCGATCCACCCGATCGGCCGGGTCAACCGCAAGGGCCGCAACAACACCCTCACCCCCGACCCCGACGACGTCGGCTCGCCGTGGGCCATCGGCAGCGACGAGGGCGGGCACGACGCCGTCCACCCGCAGCTGGGCACGCTCGAGGACTTCCGGGCCTTCGTCTGGCGGGCCGGCGAGCTCGGCATGGAGGTGGCGCTGGACCTGGCGCTGCAGGCCGCGCCCGACCACCCCTGGGTCAAGGAGCACCCGGAGTGGTTCACCACCAAGCCCGACGGCACGATCGCCTACGCGGAGAACCCGCCGAAGAAGTACCAGGACATCTACCCGATCAACTTCGACAACGACCCGCAGGGCATCTACGCCGAGGTGCTCCGGGTGGTGCGGCACTGGGTGTCCTGCGGGGTGAAGATCTTCCGCGTCGACAACCCGCACACCAAGCCGCTGAACTTCTGGCACTGGCTGATCTGGGAGGTCAAGAAGACCGACCCCGACGTGCTGTTCCTCGCCGAGGCGTTCACCAAGCCGGCGATGATGCACCAGCTGGCCCGGCTCGGGTTCACCCAGTCGTACACGTACTTCACCTGGCGCACCGAGCGCTGGGAGCTCGAGGAGTACGGCCGCTCGCTGGCCGGGACGGCGCACTACATGCGGCCGAACTTCTTCGTGAACACCCCGGACATCCTCCACGAGTCGCTGCAGTACGGCGGCCCGCCGATGTTCAAGATCCGCGCGGTGCTCGCGGCGATGATGAGCCCGACCTGGGGTGTCTACTCCGGGTTCGAGCTGTTCGAGCACGTCGCCGTCCGGCCGGGCAGCGAGGAGTACCTGGACAGCGAGAAGTACCAGCTGCGGCCGCGCGACTGGGCCGGCGCCGAGGCGTCCGGGCGCAGCCTGGCGCCGTACCTGCGCCGGCTCAACGAGGTCCGCCGGGCGCACCCGTCGCTGCAGCAGCTGCGCACCCTCCGGTTCCACGACGTCGACAACCCGAACCTGGTCTGCTTCTCGAAGACCGACCCGGGGTCCACCGACGCCGTCCTGGTGGTCGTCAACCTCTCCAGCCGGCACACGCAGATCGGGACGACGGCCCTCGACCTGCCGGCCCTCGGGCTCGACTGGCACGAGCGCTTCTCGGTGACCGACGAGCTGACCGGCGCCTCCTACGACTGGGGGCAGTTCAACTACCTCGAGCTGGACCCGTACCGCGAGCCGGCGCACATCTTCTCGATCGCGTTCCCGCGCCCGGTGCAGTTCCCGCCGCCCGCCTGAGCCCGGTCCCACCCCCCGGGCCGTCCGCCCCACCAGAAGATCGAGGACGACTTCTCCCGATGACCCTTCCCGTCCCCGACGCGACCACCGCCGACCACGAGCCGTCGGCGCTGCCGGCCCCCGGCACCGACCCGGAGTGGTTCAAGCGCGCCGTGTTCTACGAGGTGCTCGTCCGCGGCTTCGCCGACAGCAACGCCGACGGCGTCGGCGACCTCCGGGGCATGACCGACAAGCTCGACTACCTGCAGTGGCTGGGCGTCGACTGCCTCTGGCTGCCGCCGTTCTTCGCCTCCCCGCTGCGCGACGGCGGCTACGACGTCAGCGACTACACCGCGGTGCTGCCCGAGTTCGGCGACATCGACGACTTCAAGGACTTCCTCGACGCGGCCCACGCCCGGGGCATGCGCGTGATCATCGACTTCGTCATGAACCACACCTCGGACCAGCACCCGTGGTTCCAGGCCAGCCGCAGCGATCCCGAGGGCCCCTACGGCGACTTCTACGTCTGGGCCGACGACGACTCCGGCTACCCCGACGCGCGGATCATCTTCGTCGACACCGAGAGCTCGAACTGGACGTTCGACCCGGTGCGGAAGCAGTACTTCTGGCACCGCTTCTTCTCCCACCAGCCGGACCTCAACTTCGAGAACCCGCGGGTGCAGGACGCGATCCTCGACGCGCTGAAGTTCTGGCTGGACCTGGGCATCGACGGGTTCCGGCTGGACGCCGTCCCCTACCTGTTCGAGGAGGAGGGGACCAACTGCGAGAACCTCCCCCGCACCCACGAGTTCCTCAAGCGGGTGCGCAAGGTCGTCGACGCCGGCTACCCGGACACGGTGCTGCTCTGCGAGGCCAACCAGTGGCCGGCCGACGTCGTCGAGTACTTCGGCGCCGACGGCGACGAGTGCCACATGGCGTTCCACTTCCCGGTGATGCCGCGCCTGTTCATGGCCGCGCGCCGGGAGCAGCGGTTCCCGATCTCGGAGATCATGGCCCAGACGCCGGACATCCCGAAGAACTGCCAGTGGGGCGTCTTCCTGCGCAACCACGACGAGCTGACCCTCGAGATGGTCACCGACGAGGAACGCGACTACATGTGGGGCGAGTACGCCAAGGACCCCCGCATGAAGGCCAACATCGGCATCCGCCGCCGGCTGGCCCCGCTGCTCGAGAACGACATCAACACCCTCGAGCTGTTCAACGCGCTGCTGTTCAGCCTGCCCGGCTCGCCGGTCCTCTACTACGGCGACGAGATCGGCATGGGCGACAACATCTGGCTCGGTGACCGCGACGGCGTCCGCACCCCGATGCAGTGGACGCCGGACCGCAACGGCGGCTTCTCCACCGCCGACCCGCAGCGGATGTACCTGCCGCTGAACATGGACCCGGTCTACGGCTACCAGACCACCAACGTCGAGGCGCAGCTGCGCAACACCAACTCGCTGCTGCACTGGATCCGCCGGATGATCGCCGTCCGCAAGGAGCACCCGACGTTCGGGCTCGGCACCTTCGAGGAGGTCGGCTCGCGCAACCCGACGGTGCTCTCCTTCGTCCGCCGGTTCGGCGACGACATCGTGCTGTGCGTGAACAACCTGTCGCGGTTCCCGCAGCCGGTCGAGCTGGACCTGCGGCAGTTCGAGGGCTACACCCCGATCGAGCTCACCGGCCGGGTGGAGTTCCCGCAGATCGGCGTCCTGCCGTACATGCTCACCCTGGCCGGGCACGGCTTCTACTGGTTCGAGCTGGCCAAGCCCCTCGAGCCCGAGCCGGAGCCCGAACCGGAGCACGAGACCGGCCTGGCCGAGTCGCTGCTCGCCGCGGGGGTCGTCGGGAACGGCGACACGGCCGGCCCCGAGCACACCGGCGGAGGTGCCCGATGACCGTGGCCAGCGACCTGCTCAAGGACTGGATGCCGGCCCAGCGCTGGTTCGGCGGCAAGGGCCGGGAGTGGGCGGACGTCGACGAGACCGGGTTCTTCCTCGAGCGGGAGCACCCGGTGGTGTCGGTGCACCGGATGACCGTCACCTACGTCGACGGCGGCCGGGAGACCTACCTGATCCCGGTCTCCTGGCACGAGCACCCGACCGAGGAGCTGACCTCCGCGTTCATCGGCGCGGTCACCTTCGAGGGCCGTGAGTTCTACGGCTACGACGCCATGCGCGACCGGGACGCGACGGTGCCCTGGCTCAAGCACCTGGTCGCCGCCTCGACGGTGGGTCCGATGCACTTCCACCCGGCCGGCGTCGCCTACATCCCCGAGGGGCTGCCCGGCGACATCGTCTCCGGCGAGCAGAGCAACACCTCGCTGATCTACGGGTCCGAGGCGATCCTCAAGCTCTTCCGGCGCCTGGAGCCCGGCCTCAACCCCGACGTCGAGGTGCACGACGCGCTGCGCCGCACCGAGAACGTGCACATCGCGCCCCTGCTCGGCTACCTCGAGATCGACGACCCCGACCCGGCGAAGCCGGCGGCGACCGCCGGCATGCTGCAGCGGTTCGTGCCCAACGCCAGCGACGGCTGGCGGCTGGCCACCGCGAGCGTCCGCGACCTCTACGCCGAGGGCGACCTGCACGCCGACGAGGTCGGCGGCGACTTCGCCGCCGACAGCGAGCGGCTCGGGGCGGCGACCGCGTCGGTGCACGCGGACATGGCGAAGGTGCTGCCCACCGAGCCGGCCGACGAGGCGTGGTTCGCCGCGCTGGCCGAGCAGATGAACGCCCGGCTGGACGCCGCGATCGAGGTCGTGCCGCAGCTGGCGGAGCACGCCGACGGCCTGCGCGCGCTCTACGCGGCGGTGGCCGGGACCACCGAGCCGGTCGTCCGCCAGCGGGTGCACGGCGACCTGCACCTGGGGCAGGTGCTGCGGACGGCGACCGGCTGGATCCTGCTCGACTTCGAGGGCGAACCGGCCCGCTCGCTCGAGGAGCGCCGGCAGCTCGACAGCCCGCTGCGCGACGTCGCCGGGATGCTGCGCAGCTTCGACTACGCCGCACGTCACATGCTGGTCGAGCAACCCGACGACCCTCAGCGCGCATACCGGGCCCAGGAGTGGGCAGAGCGCAACCGGACCGCCTACTGCTCGGGCTACTCGGCCGCGAGCGGGCTGGATCCCTGCGGGGACTCCCCTCTCCTCCGGGCGTTCGAGGCCGACAAGGCGGTCTACGAGTGCGTCTACGAGGCGCGCAACCGGCCGCACTGGCTGATGATCCCGCTGCACTCGCTGACCCGGCTCACGTCCGGCAGCTGAGCGCGGCGGGCACCGACTTCCCGACGACGCACCACGGAGCGAGGGCGACGATGACGACGGACGACGCACAGGACCACGTGGCCGGCAAGGAAGAACTGCAGGCCGCTGTCGAGGAGAAGACCGCCCGCGTCCAGCAGCAGGCCGAGGCGGACGAGAACGTGGCCCCGGCGCGACCGGCGCGCAAGACCCCGGCGACGAAGAAGACGACGGCCGCGAAGACGACGGCCGCGGGGACGGCGAAGAAGACGACGGCGAAGACGACGGCCGCCACGAGCGGCACCGACCCCGCCACCGCCGAGGCGGCCGCGCCGGCCGCGCCGGCCGCGAAGGCTCCCCGCAAGGCCGCGGCGAAGAAGACGGCGCCGGCCAAGAAGACGGCGCCGCCCGGGACGGCGGCGAAGCGCACGACGAAGAAGACTGCCGCAGCCACCACGCCGCCGGTGGTGCCGCCGGCCCCGATCGCCGAGCCGGGCGACGGCACCGGCGCCCCGGCCGAGCCGGGCGAGCCGGCCCCGGGGACCACGACCCCGGAGGCCCCGACGCCCGAGACCCCCACGCCCGAGACCTCCGCGCCCGAGACCTCCGGGCCCGCGACCGGCACGGGCGCGGGCGCCGCCCCCGGGGCGGCCGAACCCGCCGCGCCCGCGATCGGGGTCGGCGCCGAGGTCACCGGTGACCAGCTGCGCGCCATCGTCGAGGGCTGGTCGCACGACCCGCACGCGGTGCTCGGCTTCCACCCGGCCGGCGACGGCCGGTGGGTGGTCCGCACCCTGCGCCCGGAGGCGGTCAGCGTCGCCGTCATCGACCAGGACGGCGCGCGCTACGAGGCCCGGCAGCTGCACGGCGGCGGGATCTACGAGGCCGGCCTGCCGCAGCAGCCCGGCGACTACCGCATCGAGGTCAGCTACGGCGACGGCTCCGGCGGCACCAACACCTTCGTCGTCGACGATCCCTACCGCTGGATGCCGACGGTGGGCGAGCTCGACCAGTACCTCATCGGCGAGGGCCGGCACGAGCGCCTCTGGGAGGTGCTCGGCGCGCACGTCCGCCGCTACGACACCCCCGGCGGCCTGAGCGAGGGCGTCTCGTTCGCCGTCTGGGCGCCCAACGCCCGCGGCGTCAAGGTCACCGGCGACTTCGACTACTGGCAGGCCCGCGCCTACCCGATGCGGTCCCTCGGCGCCTCCGGCGTCTGGGAGATCTTCATCCCCGGGGTCCAGGTGGGCAGCCGGTACCGCTACCACGTGCTCGGAGCCGACGGCGAGTGGCGGGAGAAGTCCGACCCGCTCGCCTTCGCCACCGAGGTCCCCCCGGCCAACGCGTCGGTGGTCACCGAGTCGACCTACGAGTGGCAGGACGACGAGTGGCTGGCCGACCGTGCCCGCGCCGGCTGGCACGAGCGCCCGATGAGCGTCTACGAGGTGCACGCCGGGTCGTGGCGGCAGGGGCTGTCCTACCGCCAGCTCGCCGACGAGCTGGTGCAGTACGTGGTGGACGCCGGGTTCACGCACATCGAGTTCATGCCGCTCGCCGAGCACCCGTTCGGCGGGTCCTGGGGCTACCAGGTCACGTCCTACTACGCGCCGACCGCGCGCCTGGGCAACCCCGACGACCTGCGCTACCTCATCGACAAGGCGCACCAGGCCGGCATCGGCGTCATCGTCGACTGGGTGCCCGCGCACTTCCCCAAGGACGCCTGGGCGCTCGGCCGCTTCGACGGCACCGCGCTGTACGAGCACGCCGACCCCCGCCGCGGCGAGCAGCTGGACTGGGGCACGTTCGTGTTCGACTTCGGCCGCACCGAGGTCCGCAACTTCCTGGTGGCCAACGCGCTGTACTGGTGCAAGGAGTTCCACGTCGACGGCCTGCGGGTCGACGCCGTCGCCTCGATGCTCTACCTGGACTACTCGCGCTCCGAGTGGCTGCCGAACATCCACGGCGGGCGGGAGAACCTCGAGGCGGTGGCCTTCCTCCAGGAGATGAACGCGACCGTCTACCGCGAGGTGCCGGGCGTGGTCACCATCGCCGAGGAGTCGACGGCCTGGCCCGGCGTCACCCGGCCCACCCACCTCGGCGGCCTGGGCTTCGGCTTCAAGTGGAACATGGGCTGGATGCACGACTCGCTGGCCTACATCGAGAAGCCGCCGGTCTACCGCAGCTACCACCACGGCCAGCTGACGTTCTCGATGATCTACGCCTACTCCGAGAACTACGTGCTGCCCATCAGCCACGACGAGGTCGTCTACGGCAAGGGCTCGCTGCTGCGGAAGATGCCCGGCGACCGGTGGCAGCAGCTGGCCAACCTGCGCGCGTACCTGTCCTACATGTGGGCGCACCCGGGCAAGCAGCTGCTGTTCATGGGCTCGGAGTTCGCCCAGGACTCCGAGTGGGCCGAGAGCCGGTCGCTGGACTGGTGGCACCTCGACGACCCGGCGCACCGCGGGATCCTCCAGCTGGTCACCGACCTCAACAGCCGCTACCGCGAGCTGGAGGCGCTGTGGAGCCAGGACGTCGACCCGTCGGGGTTCCAGTGGATCGACGCCAACGACTCCTCGGGCAACGTGCTGTCGTTCCTCCGGTACGGGCGACCGGAGAAGGCGGACGCCGAGAGCGACGCGCCGGGGCAGGCGCTGGCCTGCGTCACCAACTTCGCCGGGACGCCGCACAGCGGCTACCGCATCGGCCTGCCTCGCGGCGGCCGCTGGCGCGAGGTGCTCAACAGCGACGCCGAGGGCTACGGCGGCGCCGGGGGCGGCAACTGGGGCGGCGTCGACGCGGTCGAGGAACCGTGGCACGGACAGCCGTACTCGGCGGTCATCGAGGCCCCGGCGCTGAGCACCGTCTGGTTCCTGCACGAGGGCTGATCGCGCGCGGGAGCGCCCCCGGCGTCGGCACGGTCCCGCCACCGTGCTTTGCGACACCGGGCGCTCCTGCGCCCCGCTCGGGGTCGTGACCGTGCATCATGTGCCGGCTCGCGAGAACGACGCCGGTACGGACCGGCCCCGACAAGAGGATCAGCTCCCCCATGAGGCATGGCCTGCGCCGCTCGATCACCGCGGCCGCGGTGGGCAGTGTGCTGCTCACCGGTTGCTCCAGCACCGTCACGGGCGCGGCGTCGCCCGCCGACGGCGTCCCCACCGACGTGGCGGCCGAGGAGTTCCCGATCACCGCCGCCGTCGACGGTGACCTGGTCGACACGGAGTCCCGCAACTCCCTGGCCGACCTGTACACGTTCTGGGAGCAGGCCTACCCGGAGGCGTTCGGCGAGGAGTTCGAACCCCTGCAGGGCGGTTTCTACAGCGTCGACCTGGAGAACCTCGACCCGTCGCAGTTCCCCGACGGCGTCGGCTGCGGCGCCGACCCCGAGGAGGTCGCCGGCACCGGCGCGTTCTTCTGCGCCGGTGCGGGATCGCCGAACGACGACGCCATCACCTACGACAAGAACTTCCTCACCGAGCTGGCCGAGCAGTACGGCCGGGCCCTGGTCCCCTTCGTCATGGCCCACGAGTTCGGGCACGCCATCCAGTGGCGGATCAACGGCCTCGAGGGTGAGTCGATCAACATCGAGACGCAGGCCGACTGCTTCGCCGGCGCCTGGACCGCGTGGGCGGTGGAGGGCAACTCCGACCACACGTCGGTCCGGCTGCCCGAGCTCGACGAGATCATCCGCGGCTACCTGATCACCGCCGACGCCGTCGGCAGCGACCCCAGCCGCGACGGCGCCCACGGCTCCTACTTCGACCGGGTGTCGGCGATCATCGAGGGCTACGACGGCGGCGTGGCCGCCTGCCGCGACAACTTCGAGCCGGGCCGGGTGTTCACGGCGGCCGAGTTCTCCCAGGAGGACCAGGCCAACCAGGGCAACTCGCCCTACCCGACCACCCTGGAGCTGATCGGCGTGAGCCTGCCGCCGTTCTGGGTCGAGGTCTTCCCCCAGGCCTTCGGCACCGAGTTCCAGGAGCCCGCCGTCACCGGCTTCGACGGCACCGCGCCCGGCTGCGTGGCCGGCGACCGCGACCTCGGCTACTGCGCCGACGAGCAGACCGTGTACTTCGACGAGCAGGACCTCACCGAGCCCGCGCACGACGAGGTCGGCGACTTCGCCGTGGCCACCGCGATCTCGCTGCCGTACTCGCTGGCCGTCCGCGCCCAGGCCGGGCTGTCCACCGACGACGGCGCGGCCACCCTCTCCGCGACCTGCCTGACCGGCTGGTGGGAGGCGCAGGTGTTCAGCGCCCGGCTGGAGGGCGTGCAGATCAGCCCCGGTGACGTCGACGAGGCGGTCATCTTCCTGCTCGCCTACGGCGTCGACGACGCCGTCTTCCCGAACACCGACGCCTCCGGCTTCGAGCTGGTCCGCTCCTTCCGGGCCGGCTTCCTGCAGGGCATCGGCGCCTGCGACGTGGGCGTCGAGGGCTGATCGCCCCGCGCGGCCGGGGGCCGGGGCGGGCCGCGGGGGGGGGGCGCCGTCGCCGGCCCGCTTGCCGTTGCCATGCACCCCCCCCCACGCCCGGCCCGCCCCCCCGCCGCCCCCCCCGCCGCGCGCCCGGCCCCCCCCCCCCCCCCCCCCCCCCCCCCCCCCCCCCCCCCCCCCCCCCCCCCGCGTCCGCCGTCCCCGGACCGTGTCACGATGCATGCACCGGCCCGACACGGACGAGGGAACGCACCACATGACGCACTTGCCGATGTGGCGCCGCCTGCGCGCAGCGCTGGCCGCGACCGCGGCGGGCGGGCTGCTCCTCGCCGGCTGCACGAGCACCGTGGTGGGGGCCGCCGCACCCGCCGGCAACCAGCTGCGCGACGCCACCCCCGACGAGTTCCCGATCGTCGGGTCCGTGGACGGCGACGAGGTTGACCAGGAGGCGCGCAACGCCCTCGCCGACCTCTACACGTTCTGGGAGCAGGCCTACCCCGAGGCGTTCGGCTCGCCGTTCGAGCCGCTGACCAGCGGGGTCTTCAGCGTCGACCCGGACGACGTCGACGAGGCGACCTACCCGGACGGCGTGAGCTGCGGGCTGGACCCCGACCGGGTCGAGAACAACGCGCTCTACTGCAACGCGCCGGGTCGGGCCAACCCCGACTCGATCAGCTACGACCGCGTCTTCCTCGGCGAGCTCTCGGCCAACTACGACCTGTCGCTGGTCGCCGTGGTCATGGCCCACGAGTTCGGCCACGCCGTCCAGGACCGCTTCGGCTACCGCGGGCCGAGCATCAACCAGGAGACCCAGGCCGACTGCCTCGCCGGCGCCTGGACCGGGTGGATCGCCGCGGGCAACGGCCGGCACACGTCGATCCGCACGCCGGAGCTCGACCAGGTGCTGCGCGGGTACCTCCAGGTGGCCGACCCGGTCGGCACCGACCCCTCCCAGGAGGGGGCGCACGGCTCGTACTTCGACCGGGTCTCGGCGATCGCCGAGGGCTTCGACGACGGCGTCACGGCCTGCCGGGACAACTACGGCGAGGACCGCATCTTCACCGCCGCGGCCGCCGACCCCCGCGACCCGAACGAGGGCGACGCCCCCTACGACCAGACCCTGGACTTCATCGACGACTCGCTGCCGCCGTTCTGGGTGCAGGTCTTCCCGGCCGCCTTCGGCGAGGACTTCCGGGAGCCGGCGGTGGAGCCGTTCGAGGGCACGGCGCCGGAGTGCGTGGCCGGCAACCGCGACCTCGGCTACTGCGAGTCCGACACGACCGTCTACTACGACGAGGCCGACCTCACCCGGCCGGCCTACGACGAGCTCGGCGACTACGCCGTCGCGACCGCGCTCTCGCTGCCCTACTCGCTCGCCGTCCGCTCGCAGGCGGGGCTGTCCACCGACGACGCCGAGGCGACCCGCTCCGCGGTGTGCCTGACCGGCTGGTACACCGCGCAGCTGTTCAGCGGCGCGTTCGAGGGCATCGCCCTCAGCCCGGGCGACGTCGACGAGGCGGTGGAGTTCCTGCTCGTCTACGGCGTCCAGGACAACGTCTTCCCGAACACCGACGTCTCGGGGTTCGAGCTGCTGCGGTCGTTCCGGGCCGGCTTCCTGCAGGGCGGCGGGCCCTGCGAGGTGGGGATCGACGGCTAGCGCGGTCGGGTTGCCGGCCGTCGGCGCGGGCACTGGCGGGGTGTGGACACCGCTCGCACCCGCCGGGGGACGGCGCTCGCCGCGCTGCTCGCCGTCCTGACCCTCACCGGGTGCTCGTTCGTCGTCATCGGCCGGCCCGGCTCGCAGTCGCCACCGACCTCCGACGTCGGCAGCGGCGAGATCACCGTCGTCGGGGCCACCGACGACCCGGTCGACGCCCGGGTGCGCAACGCGCTCGCCGACCTCCAGGACTTCTGGAGCAGCCGCTTCCCCGACGTGTTCGGCACGCAGTTCCAGCCGCTGCAGGGCGGCTTCTTCAGCGTGGACCCGGACGACGTCGATCCGGCCGCCTACCCGCAGGGGATCGGCTGCGGGACCGATCCGCGCGACGTGGAGGGCAACGCCTTCTACTGCTCGGCGCCGGACGCCCCGCACTCGGACTCGATCAGCTACGACCGGGCCTTCCTGGGCCGTCTGGCCGACGAGTACGGGAGGTTCCTCCCCGACCTGGTCACCGCACACGAGTTCGGGCACGCGATCCAGGCCCGGGTCGGCTCCCCGCAGTCCTCGATCGCCACGGAGACGCAGGCGGACTGCCTCGCCGGCGCCTGGACCGGCTGGGTCGCCGACGGCGAGGCCCGGTACACGCAGCTGCGCCCGGCGGAGCTCGACCAGCTCCTGCAGGGCTACCTGCTGCTCCGCGACCCCGTGGGCACCAGCCCGGCGGGCCAGGCGGCGCACGGCTCCGGCTTCGACCGGGTCTCGGCCTTCCAGGAGGGCTTCGACGACGGACCGGCCGCCTGCCGGGACGACTTCGGACCGGAGCGCGTGTTCACCCAGAGCCCGTTCACCACCGACCAGGACTTCGCCAACCGGGGCAACGCCCCCTACGGGGACCTGCCGACGTTGATCGAGGACTCGCTGACCGAGTTCTGGGAGGCCGCGCTCCCGGCCCTGGGCGGGAGCCGGTTCGAGGCGCCCGAGCTGACCGTGTTCCGGACCGGACCGCCGGCGTGCGCCGTCGACGACCTCGACCTCGTCTACTGCGCGGACGGTCCTGTCGTGGGGTTCGACGACACCGACCTGGGCCGGCCCCTCTACGGGGAGATCGGGGACTACGCCGTGATCACGGCGGTCTCGATCGGCTACGCCCTGGCCGCCCGCGACCAGCTCGGTCTCGCCGCCGACGGCGAGGACGCCTACCGGTCCGCGGTGTGCCTGACCGGCTGGTTCAGCGCCGAGCTGGTGGCCGGCTCCCTCCGGACCGCGACGGTCTCCCCCGGGGACCTGGACGAGAGCGTGCAGTTCCTGCTGCAGCACGCCCGGGACCCGGCCGTGCTGCCCGACGTCGACCTGACCGGTTTCGAGCTGGTCGACCTGCTCCGCAACGGCTTCGTCGGCGGTCCCGGGCCCTGCGACGTGCAGGCCTGAGCGGCCTAGAAGAGCGCCAGCGAGAGCTGCCGGCGGGCCGTGCCCACGCGCGGGTCCTGGTCGCCGACGACCGCGAACAGCTCGATCAGGTGGGTGCGGGCCTGGTCGCGGTCCTCCCCCGAGGTGCGGCGGACGACGTCGAGCAGCCGGTCGAAGGCGGCCTCCACCTGGCCGGTGCCGAGCAGGAAGTCGGCGGCGCGGGTCTGCGCGGCGACGTCGTCGGGCGCGGCGTCGGCTGCGGCCAGCGCGTTCGGCCCGGCCTCCTCGGCGCGCCGGAACAGCTGCACCTGGCGCAGCGCGAGCGCGGCGTCGGGGTGGTTCGGGTCCTCGGCGAGGATCGCCTGGTAGGCGGCCTCCGCGCCGGCCAGGTCACCGCGCTCCAGGGCGGCCTCGGCCGCGTCGAGCCGCGGGTCCTCGGGTCCGGCGTCGTCGGGCTCGCCGCCGCCCGGGACCGCTCCCCCGGTGGTCGCGCGCACCAGCTCGGTGACGAACTGCCGCGCCTGCTCCTCGGGGATGGCGCCGGTGAACTCGGCGACCAGCTGGCCCTGCCACACCGCCTTGACCGCCGGGATGCCCTGCACCCGCAGGCCCTGGGCCAGCGCCGGGTTGGCGTCGACGTCGATCTTGGCCAGCACCCAGGAGCCGCCGCCCTCGGCGGCCAGCCGCTCGAGGACCGGGGAGAGCTGCTTGCACGGCCCGCACCACTCGGCCCAGAGGTCGAGCACGACCGGCACCTGGAAGGAGCGGTCGAGCACCTCGGACTGGAAGGTCGCCTCGGTGACGTCGACGACGGCGCTGCCCGGGGAGCCGGCCGGCGCGCCGGCGCTGGGAGGTGGCGCCGCCTGGGCGCGCGCGGCCGCCTCCGAGCGGGCCTTGACGGCGGCGAGGTCGACGGCACCGGCCAGCGAGGCGGCCATCTGCGCCTGCTGCGCCTGAGCCCGCGGGTCGGGACGTCCGGGACGGGTGGGCTGCATGGCGACGATCATCCCACCGCGCGACCGGGCGTGTCGGACCCCCGTCGGGCTCAGAACCTCGCGGGCTCCGTGTAGCTGCCCCACTCCTCGCGCAGCGCGTCGCAGATCTCGCCGAGGGTGGCCTCCGCGCGGACGGCGTCCAGCATCGCGGGCACCATGTTCTCCTCGGTGCGGGCCACCTCGACCATGCGGGCCACGGCCCGGCGCGCGGCCTCGTCGTCACGGTCGCGACGGCGGTCGGCGAGCTCGGCCTTCTGGTCCTTCTCCACCTGGTGGCTGACCCGCAGGATGTCGAGCTGGTCGTGGGCGTCCACCGAGCCGGTCAGCGTGTTCACCCCGACGACCTTCTTGTCGCCCTTCTCCAGCGCGCGCTGGTACACGAACGCGGCCTCGGCGATCTCGCCGGTGAACCAGCCCTCCTCGATGCCGCGCAGGATGCCCGAGGTCATCGTGCCGTCGGAGCCCATCTCCTTGATCCTGGCGAAGATCTCCTCGGCCTGGCGCTCGATGTCGTCGGTGAGCGCCTCCACGTACCAGGAGCCGCCGAGCGGGTCGGCGACGTTCATGACCCCGGTCTCCTCCATGATCACCTGCTGGGTGCGCAGCGCGATCTGGGCGGCCTTGGCGCTGGGCAGCGCCAGGACCTCGTCGAGGGCGTTGGTGTGCAGCGACTGGGTCCCCCCGAGGACGGCGGAGAGCGCCTCCAGCGCCGTCCGGACGATGTTGTTGTCCGGCTGCTGGGCGGTGAGGCTGACCCCCGCCGTCTGGGTGTGGAAACGCAGCTGCTGCGCCTTCTCCGTCTTCGCGCCGTACACGTCGCGCAGCCAGCGGGCCCAGATCCGGCGGGCGGCGCGGAACTTGGCGATCTCCTCGAAGAAGTCGACGTGCGCGTCGAAGAAGAACGACAGGCCGGGGGCGAACGTCTCGATGTCGAGCCCGCGGGACAGGCCGAGCTCCACGTAGGCGAAGCCGTCGGCGAGGGTGTAGGCGAGCTCCTGCGCGGCGGTCGAGCCGGCCTCGCGGATGTGGTAGCCCGAGACCGAGATCGGCTTGTAGGCCGGGATGTTCTCGGCGCAGTACTCCATGAGGTCGCCGATGAGGCGCAGGTGGGGCTCGGGGGCGAAGAGCCACTCCTTCTGCGCGATGTACTCCTTGAAGATGTCGGTCTGCAGCGTGCCGTTGAGCCGGCCGAGGTCGACGCCCTGGCGCTCGGCGGCCACCAGGTACATGCAGAAGACCGGGACGGCGGGGCCGCTGATCGTCATCGACGTCGTCGTGTCGCCGAGCGGGATGTCGCTGAACAGGACGTCCATGTCGGCGGCGGAGTCGATGGCCACGCCGCAGTGGCCGACCTCGCCGAGCGAGCGCGGGTCGTCGGAGTCGCGGCCCATGAGGGTCGGCATGTCGAAGGCGACGGAGAGGCCGCCACCGCCCTCCTTGAGGATCATCTTGTAGCGCTCGTTGGTCTGCTTGGCGTTGCCGAAGCCGGCGAACTGGCGGATGGTCCACGCCCGCCCGCGGTAGCCGGTGGCGTGCAGGCCCCGGGTGAAGGGGAACTCGCCGGGGTAGCCGATGCGCTCGAAGCCGGGGACGGCGGACTCGTCAGCGGGGCCGTAGACGGGGTCGACCTCGACGCCGGACAGCGTGGTGAAGTCGGCGTCGCGGACCTTCCCCGCGGCCAGCGCCGCGTCGTACCGCTGCTGCCACCGCTGCCGGGCGTCGTCGCTCATGCCGAGATGCTAGGACGTCCGAACAAAAACTGCTAGGACGTCCGACTATCTGCCGGGGCGACGTCGGCCACGTCACCCGCCCCCAGCCGGACCCGCCGCAGGATGTCGAACAGGGTGTCCAGCTCGGCATCGGGCAGGTCGCCCAGGCCGAAGTCGAGCGCGGTGAGCTCGCGGGTGGCCACCTCGACGACCGCGCGCCCCGCCTCGGTGATCCCGGCCAGCACCCCGCGGCCGTCGGCGGGGTTGGGCAGGCGCTCCACGTAGCCCGCCGCGACCAGCCGGTCGATCGCGTTGGTGACGCTGGTCGGGTGCACCATCAGCCGGCTGCCGATCACCTTGAGCGGGAGCCGGCCGGTGCGGCTGAAGGTGAGCAGCACCAGCACCTCGTAGCGCGCGAACGTCAGCTCGTGCGGCTTGAGCACCTCGTCGAAGCGGGCGAGCAGGATCTGCTGCACGCGGAACACGGAGGTCGCCGCGCGCATCGCCGCGGCGGGACCGAAGCGCTGCTCCCAGGTCTCCCCGGCGCGCTCGATCGGGTCGAAGGGCAACCCCAGCGCACGGACCATGCCCGGAACGCTACCGGGCGGTACGCAGCACCCGGATGCGCAGCGGAGAGGTATCACCCGCTCGGGACCGCGCCCGCGTGCGCATCGCGACGTCGGCCTGTGGACAACGCCCCCTGACTCCCCTCCCACCCCGGCAGGGTGCTGACGTGCCCCCGCCGCCCGCACGGCCCGACCGCCTCCGCGGGAAGATCTTCCGCGGCTCCACGGCCGTGCGGTCGGGTCTGCTCACCAAGGCGCAGCTGCGCAGCTCCGCCTGGCAGCGGCTGTTCCCCGACGTCTACGCCTGCGCCTCGCTGCCGCTCGACCACCGACTGCGCGCCGTCGCCGTGGCCGGGGTGCTCCTCCGCGGCGCGGTGCTCACCGGCCGGAGTGCGGCGGTGGTGTGGGGAGTCGAGCTGGCCGCGCCCGACGACGACGTCCAGTGCGCGATCGAGCCGTCCTGCCGGGCCGGCGCCGTTCGCGGCGTCGAGGTCACCCGCCGCCTCCTGGCACCCGACGAGGTCACCAGCCGCCGCAGGGTCACGGTCACCACGCCGGTCCGCACGGCACTCGATCTGGCCCGACGTCGACCGCTCGACGACGCGGTGGTCGATCTCGACCGCTTTCTCCGGAGCGGGCTGCTCGACCTGACCGATGTCCGCGACGCCGCCGGCGTCCTCCCGGGCCCCGGGTGCCGGCTCGTGCGCCGGGCGGTGGAACTGGCCGACGGGCTGGCCGGATCACCGCAGGAGACCCGGCTGCGGTTGCTGATGCACCGTTCCCCGCTGCCACGACCGGTCGCGCAGCACGTCGTGCGGGACGCCGGCGGATTCGTCGCCCGCGTGGACTTCGCCTGGCCGGAGGCGAGGGTCGCGGTCGAGTACGAGGGACGCTGGCACGGGCAGAACGTGGCGAGCGACCGTCGACGGTTGAACGGGCTCACCGCGGCCGGGTGGACCGTCCTCTTCGTGACCGCCGAGGACCTCGCCGACCCGGTGGCCGTGGTCGCCCGGATCGCCGCGGCTCTGGCTGCGTCGCGATACGTCTCCGGGCGGTGACGAGGGCCCGGGACACCGCTCGCAGGCGCCCGAGGGCGCCCACGGCGCGGATCTCAGCGCAGCGGCGGCTTCAGGGGCGGGACCTCCCGGACGCCGAAGACCTCGCGCAGCGCCACCCGCGCGGCGTTGTCGCCGCAGGCGCCGTGCACCGCGGGCCCGGGCGGCGTCGCGGCCGAGGCGAGGTACACGCCGTCCACGGGCGTCTTGTAGGTGTTCCACCGCGGCACCGGGCGGGCGAGCATCTGGCGCAGCGTCGCCTGGCCGTTGGAGATGTCGCCGCCGACGTAGCTGGGGTTCCACCGCTCCATCTCGACGGCGTTCTTGGTGACCCGCTCGACGACCGTGTCGCGGAAGCCGGGCGCGAACCGCTCGATCTGGTTCTCGATCGCCTCGGTGACGTCGACGTCCGCGCCGTGCGGGACGTGCACGTAGGCCCAGAAGACGTGCCCACCCTCGGGCGCCCGGGTGGGGTCGGGCACCGTGGGCTGCACGGCCAGCACGTACGGCTTGTCGGTCAGCCGGCCCTCGTTCGGCGCCCGCTCGCCGGCGATCGTCTCCTCGAGCGTGCCGGCGACGTGGATCGTGCCGGCCCGGCGGACGTCGGGGTTGGTCCACGGCACCGGCTCGGACAGGATCCAGTCGACCTTGAACACGCCGGCGCCGTGCCGGTACCGCGACACCCACCGGCGGTAGCCCTCGTGCACCCGGTCGCCGGCCATCGCGACGAACGCCTCGGGCGTGGTGTTCAGGAGCACGGCCGGGACGCCCTCGAACTCGCGCAGGTCGGTCACGTGGTGGCCGGTGACCACCTCACCGCCCTGCTCCTGCAGCGCGGTGACCATCGCGTCGGCCAGCTTCTGCGAGCCGCCCTCGACCAGCGGCCAGCCCACGTGGTGGGCGAGCATCGTCAGCAGCATGCCCAGCGCGGAGGTCAGCGGCTGGCTCAGGTCGAGCATGCCGTGCGCCGCCGCCCCGCCGAGCAGCGCCTGCGCCTCCTCGGTCCGGAAGTAGCGGCGCGCCAGCCAGCGCACGTTCGGCAGCCCGTTGAGCCCGAAGTGCGCGATCTGCAGGGGGCTCCGGGTCGGCAGCGCCCGCAGCCGGCTGGTGAGGAAGAAGTCGACGACGTCGGTGCCGTGCGCGACCAGCGGCTCGAACAGCCGCCGGTAGGCGTCGGCGTCGGGCCCGAGCCCGGCCGCGGTCTCCTCGAGCGACCGGTGCGACACCGCGGCCCGGCCGCCGTCGAGCGGGTGGGCGTAGTTGAGCTCGGGGTGCACCAGCCGCACGCCGTGGCTCTCGGGGTCGAACTCGCGGAAGAACGGCGCGGCCGCGGCCATCGGCTGCACGATCGAGCACACGTCGTGGTGGTAGCCGGGGCGCATCAGCTCCTCGGTGCGCATCCCGCCGCCGGGGCGCTCCGCCGCCTCCACCACCCGCACCCGCAGGCCGGCCGCGGCCAGCCGCAGCGCGGCCGCCAGCCCGTTCGGCCCGGCTCCGACGACGACGGCGTCCGGCTCTCCGTTCACCGCGGCTCCCTTCCCCCCACGGGGCCGGGTCGAACGTCTAGAGCTGCGCGACCAGCTCGTCGGCCGCCGAGTACGGGTCGGTCTCCCCCGCGACCACCTTGCCGGCCAGCGCGCCGAGGGCGGCCGAGCCGTGCACGTCACCGAGCCGCTCGCGCAGCGCCGCGAGCGCGATGGCCTCGATCTCGGCGGCGGCCCGCTCGGTGCGCCGGCGGTGCCCCTCGCCGGAGGAGTCGAGCCACGCCCGGTGGTCGTCCACCTTGGTCAGCACGTCGTCGATGCCGTTGTCCTTGTCGCGGGCGGCGACGGTCTTCACGATCGGCGGCCGCCAGGCGCCGGCCTCGGAGTGCCGCCCGCCCAGCGACAGCATGTAGCGCAGGTCGCGCACGGTCTGCTCGGCGCCGTCCCGGTCGGCCTTGTTGACGACGAAGACGTCGGCGACCTCGAGGATCCCGGCCTTGGCCGCCTGGATGCCGTCGCCCATGCCCGGCGCCACCAGCACCAGCGTGGTGTCGGCCAGCGAGGCGATCTCCAGCTCCGACTGGCCGACCCCGACGGTCTCGACGAGGACGACGTCGCACCCGGCCGCGTCCAGCACCCGGAGGGCCTGCGGCGTGGCCCAGGCCAGCCCGCCCAGGTGACCGCGGGAGGCCATCGAGCGGATGAAGACGCCGCTGTCGCCGGCGTGGTCCTGCATGCGCACGCGGTCGCCGAGCAGCGCTCCCCCGGAGAACGGGGACGACGGGTCGACGGCGAGCACCCCCACCCGCTTGCCGGCCTGCCGGAAGGCGCGGACCAGCGCGGTCGTCGTGGTCGACTTGCCGACCCCCGGCGACCCGGTCAGGCCGATCACCTGCGCTCCCCCGGCGTGCGGGGCCAGCGCGACGGCGACCTCGCGCAGCGCCGGGCTGGCGTCCTCCACCAGGGAGATCAGCCGGGCGACCGCCCGCGCGTCGCCCTGACGGGCACGCGCGACGAGGTCGGGGACGTCGGCCTGCCGCCGCCCGCGCCGCCCGAGCGGGGCGGCGGGGGCCGGCGCCTGGACCGCGGTTCCGTCGGTCAACGAGCGGGCACGTGCAGGACCAGCGCGTCGCCCTGACCGCCGCCGCCGCACAGGGCCGCGGCACCCACACCGCCGCCGCGGCGGCCGAGCTCCAGGGCCAGGTGCAGCACGATCCGGGCCCCGCTCATGCCGACCGGGTGGCCGAGCGCGATGGCGCCCCCGTTGACGTTGACCTTCTCCGGGTCGAGGCCGAGCTCGCGGGTGGAGACGATGCCGACGGCGGCGAACGCCTCGTTGATCTCGACCAGGTCGAGGTCCTTCGGGTCGATGCCCTCGCGCGCGCAGGCCTTGGCGATCGCCCGCGACGGTTGCGTCTGCAGGGTGGCGTCCGGCCCGGCGACGACGCCGTGCGCGCCGATCTCGGCGAGCGGCGTGAGGCCGAGCTCGGCGGCCTTCTCGGCGCTCATGACCACGACCGCGCAGGCGCCGTCGGAGATCTGCGACGCGGTGCCGGCGGTGATCGTGCCGTCCTTGGCGAAGGCCGGCTTCAGCTTCGAGAGGCTCTCCACCGTCGTGTCGGCGCGGATGCCCTCGTCCTCGCGGAACTCGATCGGGTCGCCCTTGCGCTGCGGGATGAGCACCGGGGCGACCTCGTCGTCGAACAGGCCGTTCTTCTGCGCGGCCGCGGCCCGCTGGTGCGAGGCGGCGGCGAAGGCGTCCTGCTCCTCGCGGGTGAGCTCGTAGGCGGCGTTGGCGCGCTCGGTGAGCGCACCCATCGCGATCTGGTCGAACGTGTCCGACAGCCCGTCGTGGGCCATGGCGTCGACCAGCGCGGTGTCGCCGTACTTGGTGCCGGTGCGCGAGTTCATCAGCAGGTGCGGCGCCTGGGTCATCGACTCCATGCCGCCGGCCACGACCACCTCGAACTCACCGGCGCGGATCAGCTGGTCGGCCAGCGCGATCGCGTCGATGCCGGAGAGGCAGACCTTGTTGAGCGTGAACGACGGCACCGACATGGGGATGCCGGCGGCCACCGCGGCCGGGCGGGCCGGGTTCTGGCCGGCGCCGGCCTGGATGACCTGGCCCATGATCACGTAGTCGACCTGGTCGCCGGAGATCCCGGCCCGCTCCAGCGCGGCCTTGATCGCCACACCGCCGAGGTCGGCGGCGGAGAAGTCCTTGAGCGAGCCGAGCAGGCGGCCCATGGGGGTGCGGGCGCCGCTGACGATGACCGATCGGGGCATGGGGGCCTCCAGTGCCGGGCCGCCGTCGCCGGCGACCGAGTCTCGGGGCGCACCAGGGGGTGCGTCGGGCTGCCGCTCAGGATAGGACGGCGACCGGCGCCCGACCCAGACGAGAACCCGGGACGTGATGCCTCCCACACCGGGATGTCGTCTGAGACGTCTTGCGCCACGATGCCGGGATGACCTCCGAGGAGCGCACGGGTCTGCCCCAGGACCTGTTCACCACGATCGACCACGTCGGCATCGCCGTCCCCGACCTGGACGAGGCGATCGCCTTCTACGCGACGGCCTTCGGCGTCCGCTCGGTGCACGAGGAGACGAACGAGGAGCAGGGCGTCCGCGAGGCGATGCTCGCCGTCGGTGACGGCGAGACGCGCATCCAGCTGCTCGCCCCGCTGACGCCGGAGTCCACGATCGCCAAGTTCATCGGGCGCAGCGGCCCGGGGCTGCAGCAGCTGGCCTTCCGGGTGGACGACGTCGAGGCGGTCAGCGCCACGCTGCGCGAGCGGGGGCTGCGGCTGCTCTACGACGTCCCCAGGCGCGGGACGTCGGACAGCCGGGTGAACTTCGTGCACCCCAAGGACGCCGGCGGCGTCCTCGTGGAGCTCGTCCAGCCGGCCGCCACCGGCCACTGAACCTCGAACTCGCGGTACCGGTTACCGACCGGTAACATCCGCCCGCAGTCCGCACCGCCGGGCCCTCCCCCGCCCGCACCGCACCCCCGCAGCCGACGAAGACCCCGGGAGACGCAGTGAACGAGATCAGGGACGCCATCCTCGCCGACCAGCTGGACGCCGTGGCCGGGCTGCCGGTGCCCGAGTCCTACCGGGCGGTAGTGGTGCGCAAGGACGAGCAGGACATGTTCGAGGGCCTGGCCACCAAGGACAAGGACCCGCGCAAGTCGCTGCACGTGGAGGAGGTGGCGACGCCGGAGCTCGGCCCGGGCGAGGCGATCGTCGCGGTCATGGCCTCGTCGGTGAACTACAACACCGTCTGGACGTCGATCTTCGAGCCGGTGTCGACCTTCGGGTTCCTGCAGCGCTACGGCCGGCTCAACGACCTCTCCAAGCGGCACGACCTGCCCTACCACGTGGTCGGCTCCGACCTGGCCGGCGTCGTGCTGCGCACCGGCCCGGGCGTGAGCAAGTGGCAGCCCGGCGACGAGGTGGTCGCGCACTGCCTGTCGGTCGAGCTCGAGGACGCCGCCGGGCACGACGACACGATGCTCGACCCGCAGCAGCGGATCTGGGGCTTCGAGACCAACTTCGGCGGCCTGGCCGAGCTGGCCCTGGTCAAGACCAACCAGCTGATGCCCAAGCCGGCCCACCTGTCCTGGGAGGAGGCGGCCGCGCCGGGGCTGGTCAACTCCACCGCTTACCGGCAGCTGGTCAGCCACAACGGCGCGCAGATGAAGCAGGGCGACGTCGTCCTCATCTGGGGCGCCTCGGGCGGGCTGGGCTCCTACGCCACCCAGATGGCCCTCAACGGCGGCGCGATCCCCGTCTGCGTCGTCTCCAGCCCGGAGAAGGCTGACATCTGCCGCGCCATGGGCGCCGAGCTGGTCATCGACCGCAACGCCGAGGGCTACAGGTTCTGGAAGGACGAGGACACCCAGGACCCCAAGGAGTGGCAGCGGTTCGGCAAGCGGATCCGCGAGCTGACCGGAGGGGACGACGTCGACATCGTCTTCGAGCACCCCGGCCGGGAGACCTTCGGCGCATCCATCTACGTCGCCAAGAAGGGCGGCACGATCGTCACCTGCGCCTCCACCAGCGGGTACATGCACTCCTACGACAACCGCTACCTGTGGATGAACCTCAAGCGGATCATCGGGTCGCACTTCGCCAACTACAAGGAGGCGTGGGAGGCCAACCGGCTCATCGACAAGGGCCTGATCCACCCCACGCTGTCGAAGACCTACGCGATGGCCGACGTCGGCCAGGCCGCCCTCGACGTGAAGAACAACGCCCACCAGGGCAAGGTCGGCGTCCTCACCCTGGCCCCCCAGGAGGGCCTCGGCGTCCGCGACACCGAGAAGCGCGCCCGCTTCGAGCAGCAGATCAACCGCTTCCGCGGGGTGTGAAGAACACCCTGTCCCCCCCGACCCTCGCACGCTCGGGCCGGGTCCCTGGACGGGGCCGGGCGCGGTTGCTGTCAACCAGCTGGGAACCGCGCCCCGACTCCCCCCGACACGCCCGGGCCGACCCCGATGTCTGAGAGGATGGCCCCATGAGCGACCCGCACCGCGACATGATCCCGATGCACGAGGCTCAGCACTCCTTCGACGTGGTGCTGCGGGGCTACGACCGCAACCAGGTCGCGGAGACGATCGAGCGCCTCGAGGCGGATTTCCGCATCGCGATCGCCGACCGGGATGCCGCGGTCGCCCGCTCCTCCGACCTCGCCGGCCAGCTCTCGGCGATGCACGGCGAGATCGAGCAGCTGCGCCGTCGGGCCGCGACCGCCGCCGCCCCGACCTTCGAGAACATGAGCGAGCGCATCTCGCACATGCTCCGGCTGGCCGAGGAGGAGGCCGCCGACATCCGCGCCGTCGCCGAGCGCGACGCCCAGGCGGTGCGTGAGCAGACCGCGGCCGAGGAGCGCGCCATGGCCGAGCGGCACGCCGCCGGCCAGGCCGAGGTCGAGCGGATGCTCGCCGAGGCCCGCCAGAACGCCGAGCAGATCGCCACCAAGGCGCAGATCCGCGCCGACGAGCTGGTGCAGAAGGCCCAGGAGCGCGTCGCGCGCCTCGACGCCGAGTCGCAGGCCCGCCGCGCCAAGGCCGAGGAGGACTTCGAGATCGCGCTGCGCACCAAGCGCGCGGAGGCCGCCCGGCAGGAGGAGGAGCGCGAGCGGGTCTCCACGCAGGCCGCCCGCCAGCGGGTGGCCGCCGCCGAGCAGCACGCCGCGCAGATCGTCGCCGAGGCCGAGGCCAAGGCGGCGGCGATCCGGGAGGTGCGCGACGAGCTGACCTCCCGGCTGCTGCAGGCGCGCCAGCTGCTGAGCAGCCTGCCCGACCTCGGCGACCGCCCGCAGGTCGAGCGCCCGCAGGCCGAGCGCCCGGCCCCCACCGAGGAGCGCCGTCCCCAGCCCACGGGCCCGACGACCAACCAGCTCACCGTCCGCACCGCGGAGGGCGAGTCGGCGGCCGCCCGCCAGCCGATCCGGCAGGACGCGCCGACGGCCCCGACCCCGGCCGGCCCGCCGACCGCCGTCCAGCCCGCGGTGACCGTCGACCAGCCGACCGAGCGGCGGCCCGCGACCAAGCCGCAGCCCCAGGTGCAGCCCTCGGCCGCGCAGGAGCCGGCCACCGGCGGCGCCCGGGTGCCCGTGCCGCCGCGTCCGTCGCCGTCCCCGACGCCGTCGGGCAGTGGCTCGACCGGCCCCACGCCCGCCCCGGCACCGCAGACCCAGGTCATCGAGTCGCCGAGCCAGGGCCGCCGCTGAACCCGCACGCCCCGGGCCCCCGCGACCTCGCTCGTGGGGGCCCGTCGCGTGTCCGGCGCGCCGTCGCTCTGCTCGTCGCCACGGTGGTGGCCGGATTCCTGCAGCCGCCGTCCCCGGCCGCGGCGGCCGACGAGGGCCTGCTGCGCGTCGCGCACCTGTCCCCCGACTCCCCCGCCGTCGACATGACCGTCGACGACCCCGGCGACGCGGTGCCGGCAGTGACGGTCGCCGGGGTCGGTTACGGCACGGTCTCGGACTACGCCCCGGTGGCGCCCGGCACCTACACGGTCAGCCTGCGCGCCGCCGGCGCCGACCCCGCCGGCCCCCCGGTGCTCTCGACCAGCGTCGAGGTCGGGCCCGGGACGGCGAGCACGGTCGCCGGGGTGGGCGCGTTCGCCGACCTGGCCCTGGCCGTGCTCGCGGACGACCTCTCGCGGCCGCCGAGCGGGAGCGCCCGGGTGCGCGTCCTGGCGGCCGCCGCCGGAGCCCCGGTGGTCGACGTGGGTGTGCCCGGGGCGCCGCTCGCCTCGGGGCTCGAGTTCGGGGAGGCCGGGGGGTACGCCGACGTCCCCGGTGGGCCGACGACCCTCGGGGTGGCTCCGGACGGCGGCGCCCCCGTGGAGCTCCCCCTCACCGTCGAGGCCGGCACGGTGTACAGCCTCCTGCTGCTCGACCGCGAGGGCGGTGGCCTCGACGTCCGCCTGGTGCCCGACGCCACGTCGTCCCCCGTGGTGCCGGTGGGCGGGGTCGAGACGGGGGCCGGTGGCACGTCACCCCTGGGCGGGCTACTGGCGCTGGTCGCCGCCCTGACCGACGCCCGTCCCGTGCCGGTGGCGGGCCCGCCCGCCGCAGCGCCGGTACGCGTGCGCATCCCGGCGATCGGCGTCGACAGCCCGCTGGCGCTGCTCGGTGTCGACGCGGCCGGCGTCCTCGTCCCGCCGGCGGACTTCGACCGGGCCGGGTGGTTCTCGGCGGGGACGGCGCCGGGCGACCCGGGACCGGCGGTCATCGCCGGCCACGTCGACTCCTACCTGGGCCCGGCGGTCTTCCACGGGCTCGACCGGCTCGGCCCGGGCGACGCGGTGCTCGTCGACCGCGCCGACGGGACCTCGGCCCGGTTCGTGGTGACCGGAACGGCGCGCTACCCCAAGACGGCGTTCCCGGCCGGCGAGGTGTACGCACCCACGCCGGACGCCCAGCTGCGGCTGATCACCTGCGGCGGCGACTTCGACCGGGGCGAGCGCAGCTACGTCGACAACGTCGTGGTGTCCGCCCGGCTGGCGCCGTGAGGGCTAGAAGCGGCGGCTGCGGGCCCGCCAGCAGGCGGTGTGCCAGTGCCGCCGCTGGTCGGCGGCCGAGTCGGTGTCCCAGGGGTCGAGGTCGGAGTCGCGGGCGTAGGCCGGCCAGGTGACCACGTGCGGCGTCGCCGGCCGGATTTCCTGGTCGCAGCCTGGGCACCGGTAGGCCTTGGTGGACGCCGAGCCGGTCAGCGCCCGCACGACCCAGTCGCCGTCCGTGGCCTCCTCGACGGCCTCGCGCCGGGGCGGGGGGCCGGACCGTCGACCGGGCGCCGACGGACCACCCCTCCTGCGCCGCGGCACCGCCGTCAGCGGTTCGCGTAGTCCCGGAAGCCGCGCCCGGTCTTGCGACCCAGGTAGCCCGCGGTGACCAGGTGCTCGAGCAGCGGCGCCGGCGCGAAGCCCGGCTCGCGGAACTCGGTGTAGAGCTCGCGCTCGATCGCCAGCGAGACGTCGAGGCCGACGACGTCGAGCAGCTCGAACGGGCCCATCGGGTAGCCGCAGCCGACCTTCATCGCGGCGTCGATGTCGTCGGCGGTCGCGTAGTGCGCCTCGAGCATCTTCACCGCGTCGTTGAGGTAGGGGAACAGCAGCGCGTTGACGATGAACCCGGCGCGGTCGGTGCAGGAGACCGCGTGCTTGCCCAGCTGTGCGCTCACGGCGTGCGCGGTGGCGGCGACGTCGGGCGCGGTGGCGATCGTGGAGACCACCTCGACCAGCTTCATCACCTGGGCCGGGTTGAAGAAGTGCATGCCGACGACGTCGGCGGGCCGCTCGCTGGCCTTGGCGCACTCGATGACCGGCAGGCTGGACGTCGTGGTGGCCAGCACCGCCCCCGGCTTGCAGATCTCGCCCAGGTTGGCGAAGAGCGCCTGCTTGGTGCCCAGGTGCTCGACGACCGCCTCGATGACGAGGTCGACGTCGGCGAGGTCGTCCAGCGAGGTGGTGCCGCGGATCCGGCCCAGGACCTCGTCGCGCTGCGACTCCTCCAGCCGGCCGCGGGAGACCTGCTTGTCCAGGGACTTCGCGAGCACGGACTGCACCGCCTCGACCTTGTCCAGGGTGCGGGCGACGAAGGTGACGTCGAAGCCGCCCTTGGCGACCACCTCGATGATGCCGGTGGCCATCGTGCCCGAGCCGACGACGCCGACCTTCGACACCGGCCGCGCCCCCTCGGAGGCACCACCCTCGGCCGGCGTCAGCGCGTCCGGCACCACCTGGGCGGAGTCGCGCTCGGCGTAGGTGTAGAAGCCGCGGCCGGTCTTCCGGCCCAGCAGGCCCGCGGTCATCATCTGCTTGATGATCGGGCTGGGTGCGTGCAGCCGGTCGCGCGACTGCTTGTACATCGTGTCGAGGATCTCGTAGGCGGTGTCGATGCCGATGAGGTCCATCAGCGCGAGCGGGCCCATGGGTAGGCCGCAGCCCAGCCGCATCGCCGCGTCGATGTCCTCACGGCTGGCGTACCGGTTCTCGTACATCGAGACGGCGTGGTTGAGGTAGCCGAACAGCAGCGCGTTGGCGATGAAGCCGGCCTTGTCGCCGATGGTGACGTCGACCTTGCCCAGCCGCTCGGCCAGCGCCTCGACGTCCTCGATGACCGCGGGGTCGGTGACGACGGTGCGCACCACCTCGACCAGCTTCATGACCGGCGCCGGGTTGAAGAAGTGCATCCCGATGACCTTGCTCGGGCGGCCGGTGGCGACCGAGAGCTCGGTGACCGACAGGCTCGAGGTGTTGGTCGCCAGGATCGTGTCGGCCGGGCAGATCTTGTCCAGCGCGGCGAAGATCTCGGTCTTGAGCTCCATGCGCTCGGGCACGGCCTCGATGACCAGCTCGGCCTGCGCGAGGTCCTCCAGCGAGGTGCTGAACCGGATCCGCTCGAAGATCGCGTCGCGCTCGGCCGGGTCGAGCTTGCCGCGGCTGACCGCGCGGTCGGTGGAGTGCTCGAGGTGCCCGCGGCCGCGCCCCAGCGCCTCCTCGCCCACCTCGACGGCGGTCACGTGCAGCCCGGCGCGGGCGAGCACCTCGGTGATGCCGGCACCCATGGTGCCCAGCCCCACGACGCCGACCTCGGTCAGTTCTCTGGCCACGCTGCCACTCCTCCTGCCGTCCGCGGATCGCAGGAAGTCTCTCACCCGCGGGCGCGGCCGCGCGCGGTGGTCTACTGGTCGGTAACCAGGCCCCGTCCCGAGGCTCGCCCCGAGCTTGCCAGGGGTGAGGAGGACGGGGTCCTTCTACCGTTCAGAAGAGGCGCTGGGAGGGGTCGTCGGTGCCCTTGAGGACGGCGTAGTCGACGGTCAGGCAGTCGATCCCGCGGTCCTGCGCGAGCACCCGCGCCTGCGGCTTGATCTCCTGCGCGGCGAAGACGCCCTTGACCGGCGCCAGCAGCGGGTCGCGGTTGAGCAGCTCGAGGTAGCGGGTCAGCTGCTCGACGCCGTCGATCTCCCCCCGCCGCTTCACCTCGACCGCGACGGTGGTGCCGCTGGCGTCCCGGCAGAGCAGGTCGACCGGGCCGATCGCGGTCGGGTACTCGCGGCGGACCAGCGACCACCCGGCGCCGAAGGTCTCCACGTGCAGGGCCAGCAGCCGCTGCAGCTCGGCCTCGACGCCGTCCTTCTGCAGGCCCGGGTCGACACCGAGGTCGTGCGAGGAGTCGTGCTCGACCGCCTCGACGGTGATGACCAGCTGCTCGCCGGCCTTGTTGGTGACCGTCCACGTGCCGGCGCCGTCGGTGAGCTCGTCCCTGAGCGTGCAGGGCGGGCTCATCCAGTTGAGCGGCTTGTACGCGCGGTCGTCGGCGTGGATCGACACCGAGCCGTCGGCCTTGACCAGCAGCAGCCGCGTGGCCATGGGCAGGTGGGCGGTCAGCCGCCCGAAGTAGTCGACGGAGCAGCGGGCGATGACCAGACGCACGGGCGCCGACGCTACCCGTCCGGTTCCGTCACAGCGTGTCGCGGGCTCGTGTCGCGGGCGGTGCGCCAAGGTCCCCGGTGTGCAGCGGAGCCGTCGTCGTGCCGGCGACCTTCTCCCTCGTCGCCGGCACGGGCCGGAACCGGCGCGTCCCGTGGGTCGTCCTAGGGCCGTGACGACGATCCGGACGACGGTGGCGGCGGTGCTGCTGCTCGTGCTGGCGGCGTGCGCGGCACCGGCCGCCGACGACGGCGGTGGCGGCGGCGGGACCGAGGGCCCCTACCCCTACGCCGCCGACGACCTCGTGCTGCAGGTGGCGTGGACCGGCGGGTTCGTGATGCCGCAGACGGCCGCCGCGCGGCTGCCGCTGGTGAGCGTGTACGGCGACGGCCGCGTCCTCACCGACGGGCCGGTGCCGGCGATCTACCCCGGGCCCGCCCTGCCCAACGTGCAGGTCCGGCAGATCGGCGAGGACGAGGTGCAGGAGCTCGTCGACGCCGCCCTCGAGGCCGGTGTCGGCGACACCGCCGACCTGGGGATGCCGCCGATCGCCGACGTGCCCACCACCCGCTTCACGGTGTCCACCGGGCTGGAGACCATCGTCCGCGAGGTGTACGCCCTCGTGGAGGGCGCCGAGGACGGCCTCACCGAGGAGCAGGTGGCCGCCCGCGCGGAGCTGAGGGGCTTCCTCGACGAGCTGACCGGGCTCGGCGCCGCGGCCACGGAGCCGTACGAGCCGGCGGCGGTGGCCGCGCTCGTCACCCCCTACGCCGCCGAGCCGGAGTTCCCCCAGCCCGACACCGCGTGGCCCGGTCCGCCGCTGCCCGGCGAGCCCTTCGACGAGCCGCTCGGCCTCACCTGCGTGCTCGCCGGCGGCGAGCAGACCGCGCCGGTGCTCGAGGCCGCGCGCGCGGCCAACCGGCTCACCCCGTGGCTGTCGGCCGACGGCGCCCGGTGGTCGCTGACCTTCCGGCCGCTGCTGCCGCACGAGACCGGGTGCGCGGACCTGCACGAGGGCTGAGACGACGGCGCCCCGGCCCTCCGCGGACGGAGGACCGGGGCACCGGTGGCGCGGCTCAGGCGCGCACGGGCTCGCGCAGGTCGGCGTCCACACCGCCGCGCTCGTCGACCCGGGCGAGCGGGTCCACCGTGGAGGTCGACCGGTAGCGGTCGACGTCGAGGATGCCCTCCCGCTTGGCGACGATCGTCGGCACGAGGGACTGGCCCGCGACGTTCACCGCCGTCCGGCCCATGTCGAGGATCGGGTCGATCGCCAGCAGCAGACCGACACCGGCCAGCGGCAGGCCGAGGGTGGACAGCGTCAGGGTGAGCATGACGACGGCGCCGGTGACGCCCGCGGTGGCCGCGGAGCCGACGACCGAGACCAGGGCGATGAGCAGGTAGTCGGTGATCGACAGGTCGACGCCGAAGAACTGCGCCACGAAGATCGCCGCCAGCGCCGGGTAGATCGCGGCGCAGCCGTCCATCTTGGTCGTCGCGCCCAGCGGCACCGCGAACGAGGCGTAGGAGCGCGGGACGCCGAGGTTCTGCTCGGTCACCCGCTCGGTCACCGGCAGCGTGCCGATCGAGGAGCGGGAGACGAACGCCAGCTGGATCGCCGGCCAGGCGCCGGCGAACCACCGCAGCGGCGACAGGCCGTGCAGCCGCAGCAGGACCGGGTAGACGACGAAGAGCACCAGCGCGAGGCCCGCGTAGACGGCCCCGGCGAAGACGCCGAGCGAGCCCAGGGACTCCCAGCCGTAGCTGGCCACGGCGTTGCCGATCAGGCCGACCGTGCCCAGCGGGGCGAGCAGGATGACCCACCACAGCACCTTCTGGACGACGGCCAGCGCCGCCCGGACCACGGCGAGGAACGGCTCGGCCGGCTCGCCGACCTTGAGCACCGCGACGCCGATCGCGACCGCGATGACGATGAGCTGGAGGACGTTGAACGACAGGGCGCCCTCGGCCGAGCCCTGCAGGCCGAGGACGTTGCCCGGCACCAGGCCGGTGAGGAAGTCCCACCACGAGCCGGTGCTCTCGGGCACCTGCTGGGCGGCGGCGTCCACCGAGCTGTTGCGGCCCGGCTCGGTGAGCAGGCCGAGGCCGATGCCGATCGAGACGGCGATCAGCGCGGTGATCGCGAACCACAGCAGCGTCTGGCCGGCCAGCCGGGCGGCGTTGGAGACCTGCTTGAGGTTGGCGATGCTGACGATGACGGCGGTGACGACCAGCGGCGGGACGAGGACCTTCAGCAGCGTGACGAAGGTGCTGCCGATCGTCTGGAGGGTGCTGGTCAGCCAGTTGGGGGTGCCGTCGGCGACCGGGCCGAGGTCGCGGGCGACCAGACCGAGCGCGACGCCGACGGCGAGGGCGAGGAGGACCTGCGCCGCGAACGGGACGCGGCGGAGACGGGCGAGCACGAGGAGGGGTTGCCTTTCAGGGGTTCGGGAGGGTCGACGGCGCGGCGGCGTCAACAGCCGGCGGTCGTCACCCGGCCGAAGTCGAGCGCGCGGCGGCGCGTCAGGCCCCAGAGGTTGTGCACGGGAGGGTCAATGCCGTCCCAGCGCGCAACCATCCCGGGTGTGCGCACCCTCACGCCCGGCGCTAGACCCCCACGTGGGCGAGCGCCTGCAGCAGCAGCGTGCTCTGCCCGTTGGCCATCTCGGCGAGCACGGAGGGCTGGCGCGCCTGCTCGGGGGTGAACCAGGTGAGCTCCAGCGCGTCCTGCGACGGGGCGCAGTCGCCCTCGACCGGCACCACGTAGGCCAGCGACACCGCGTGCTGCCGCGGGTCGTGGAACGGCGTCACCCCGGGCGTCGGGAAGTACTCGGCGACCGTGAAGGGCTGCGGCGCGGTGGGCAGGCGGGGCAGCGCCAGCGGGCCGAGGTCCTTCTCGAGGTGGCGGAGCAGCGCCGAGCGGACCCGCTCGTGGTAGAGCACCCGCCCCGACACCAGCGCCCGCTTGACCTGGCCGTCCTCGCCCATGCGCAGCAGCAGCCCGACCTCGGTGACGGTGCCGCGCTCGTCCACGCGCACGGGGACGGCGTCGACGTAGACGATGGGCAGGCGCTCGCGGGCGGCGTCCATCTCCTCCCGGGAGAGCCAGCTGGTGCCCGACTGCGTCACCTCGGTCATGCGCACTGTCTAGCCGACGCCGCCGGGCGCTGCCCGGCCGAGGCGGCTAGTCCGGCCAGACGGGTGAACGCTTCTCCAGGAACGACGCCATGCCCTCCCGGGCGCCCGGCAGCTGGCTGGCCGACGCCATGACCTCGACGGCGATCGCGTAGGCGTCCTGCTCGGGGCGGTCCAGCTGCGCGTACATGGTCTGCTTGCCCCAGGCCTTGCTGGCCCGGGAGCCGCGGGTGGCCCGGCCGAGCAGGTCGCGCACCGCGGCGTCGAGCTCGTCGTCGGGCACGACGCGGTTGACCAGTCCCCAGTCCAGCGCCGTCCGGGCGTCGATGACGTCACCGGTGAGCGCCAGCTCCATCGCGCGCTTGCGGCCGACGTTGCGGGCGATCGCGACCATCGGGGTGTGGCAGAACCAGCCGCCCTTGCCGCCGGGGGCGGCGAAGCCGGCCGACTCCGCCGCGACCGCCAGGTCGCAGGAGGCCACCAGCTGGCAGCCGGCCGCCGTCGCCAGGGCGTGCACCCGGGCCAGGACGACCTGGGGCACCTCCTGGATCGTCCGCATGAGCTCCGTGCAGAGCGCGAGCAGGCTGCGGACCTCGGTCACCGGGCGGTCCTTGACGTCGCGGAAGTCGTGGCCGGCGCTGAACACCGGCCCCTCACCCGCTAGCACGATGCCCGTCGCGTCGGTGCCGCCGGCCTCGGTGAACGCGGCGAGCAGCTGCCCCAGGTGGTCGCGGGCGAGCGCGTTGCGCCGCGCGCCCCGGGTCATCGTGATGCAGATCGTGTCGCCGTCGCGCTCCACCCGCGGTGCGCCGTCCTCGGTCATGGGCCGACTCCACCACCGCGGGGCGCACCCGGCAAGATCGACCCATGGAGCCCGTCCGGTTCGGCCTGGTGGGGTACGGCTTCGGCGGCCGGTACTTCCACGCCCCCCTGCTGGCCAGCGCGCCCGGGTGCGACTTCCTCGGCGTCGTCACCACGTCCCCGGAGCGCCGGGAGCTCGCGCGCCGGGAGCACCCCGGGACGACGACGTTCGACTCCCTCGAGGCGCTGGCCGACGCCGGCGCCGAGGCGGTGGCGATCTCCACCCCGGCCGACACGCACACCGCGCTCACCGACCGCGCCCTCGACCTCGGGCTGGCGGTGGTCTGCGACAAGCCGTTCGCCCTCGACGCCGAGGCCGCGCGCGGCTCGGTCGCGCGCGCCGAGCGCCTCGGGCTGCCGCTGGCGCCGTACCAGAACCGGCGCTGGGACTCCGACTTCCTGACCGTGCGCGCCCTGGTCGACGGCGGCCGGCTCGGCACGGTCACCCGCCTCGAGTCGCGCTTCGAGCGCTTCGACCCCGAGCCCGGCCCGCCGGCGGCCGGCGGTGGCACGCTGCGCGACTTCGGTGCCCACCTGGTCGACCAGGCGCTGGTGCTGCTCGGCCCGGTCGCGTCGGTGTACGCCGAGTGGCACGTCAACGCGCACGGTCTGGACGACGACTTCTTCGTCGCGCTCGCCCACCGTGACGGCGCCCGCTCGCACCTGTACGGCAGCTGGACCCAGGGAGCGCCCGGCGACCGGTTCCGGGTGAGCGGCACCGAGGGCGCCTACACCGTCGGCGGGCCGATGGACGGCCAGGAGGCGGCCCTGCTCGCCGGCCGGACGCCCGCCACCGAGGGCGCCGGCTGGGGCGCCGAGCCCGAGGAGCGCTGGGGCCGGCTGCGCCGCGGTGACGCCGGCGAGGTCGTGCCGACGTCGGACGGCGCCTGGGACACCTTCTACCCGGCCTTCGCCGCCGCGGTCCGCGGGGACGGCGACGTGCCGGTGCCCGCGCGCGACGCCGTCGTCACCGCCACCGTGCTCGACGCCGCCCGCCGCAGCGCCACCGAGGGCGTCGTCGTCGAGATCGGAGGCTGAGAGCGCGGGGAACCTGCGCTCCCGGCCTCCGGTCAGAGCTTCTGGGCCTCGCGGATCACGTCCACGACCTGGCCCATGATGTCGGTCAGCCCGAAGTCCTTCGGCGTGAACACCCGCGCCACCCCCTGCTCGCGCAGCCGGCGGGCGTCGCTGTCGGGGATGATCCCGCCGACGACCACCGGGACGTCGTCCAGGCCGGCCTCGCGCAGGCCCTGCAGCACGGCGGGGACCACCTGCAGGTGCGAGCCGGAGAGCACCGAGAGGCCGACGACGTCGACGTCCTCCTCGACCGCCGCCGACACGATCTGCGCCGGGGTCAGCCGGATGCCCTGGTAGACCACCTCGAAGCCGGCGTCGCGGGCGCGGACGGCGATCTGCTCGGCACCGTTGGAGTGCCCGTCGAGGCCCGGCTTGCCCACCAGGAAGCGCAGCCGGCCGCCCAGCTCCTCGCCGGTGGCCCGCACCCGCTCGCGCACCGACGCCAGCGACTCGTCGGCCTCGCCGCCGCCGGTCGCCGCCGCGACCCCGGTGGGTGCCCGGTACTCGCCGAACACCTCGCGCAGCACGCCGGCCCACTCCCCCGTCGTCACCCCGGCGCGGGCGCACTCGAGGGTCGCGTCCATGAGGTTCTCCGACGTCCCGGCGACCTCGCGCAGCCGCGCCAAGGCCCGCTCCACCGGCGCGGGGTCGCGCTCGGAGCGCCACTTCCGCACCGACTCGCAGGCGGCCGCCTCGACCGCCGGGTCGACGGTCTGGATGGCGGTGTCGAGGTCGGCCAGCAGCGGGTTGGGCTCGGTCGACTCGAACCTGTTCACGCCGACGACGACGTCCTCGCCGCTCTCCATGCGCCGCCGCCGCTCGGCCAGCGAGGCCACCAGCTGCCCCTTCATGTAGCCGCTCTCGACCGCGGCGACCGCGCCGCCCATCTCCTGCACCCGCGCGATCTCCTCGCGGGCACCTTCGACCAGCTCGGCGACCTTCCGCTCCACCACGACCGAGCCGGTGAACAGGTCGTCGTACTCGAGCAGGTCGGTCTCGTAGGCGAGCACCTGCTGCAGCCGCAGCGACCACTGCTGGTCCCACGGGCGCGGCAGGCCCAGCGCCTCGTTCCACGCCGGCAGCTGCACGGCGCGGGCGCGGGCGTCCCTGGACAGCGTGACCGCGAGCATCTCCAGCACGATCCGCTGGACGTTGTTCTCCGGCTGCGCCTCGGTCAGCCCCAGCGAGTTGACCTGGACGCCGTAGCGGAACCGGCGGTGCTTGGGGTCCTCGACGCCGTAGCGCTCCGCCGTCAGCTCGTCCCAGAGCTGGGTGAAGGCGCGCATCTTGCACATCTCCTCGACGAAGCGGACGCCCGCGTTGACGAAGAAGGAGATGCGCGCGACCACCTCGCCGAAGCGCTCCTGCGGCACCTGCCCGGAGTCGCGCACCGAGTCGAGGACGGCGATCGCCGTCGACAGGGCGTAGGCGACCTCCTGCACCGGCGTCGCGCCGGCCTCCTGCAGGTGGTAGCTGCAGATGTTGATCGGGTTCCACCTGGGCATGGCCGTGACCGTGTAGGCGACCATGTCGGTGATCAGCCGCATCGAGGGCCCGGGCGGGAACACGTACGTCCCGCGCGACAGGTACTCCTTGATGATGTCGTTCTGCGTCGTCCCGGCCAGCTTCGAGACGTCGTGCCCGTGCTCCTCGGCCACCACCTGGTAGAGCGCGAGCAGCCACATCGCCGTCGCGTTGATGGTCATCGACGTGTTCATCTCGTCGAGCGGGATGCCGTCGAAGAGCGTCCGCATGTCGGCCAGCGAGGTGACCGGGACGCCGACCTTGCCCACCTCGCCGGCGGCCAGCTCGTCGTCGGGGTCGTAGCCGGTCTGCGTGGGCAGGTCGAAGGCGACGGACAGCCCGGTCTGGCCCTTGGCCAGGTTGCGCCGGTACAGCGCGTTGGACTCCGCGGGCGAGGAGTGGCCGGCGTAGGTGCGCATCACCCAGGGCCGGTCGCGCTCCTTCGGCGTTGAAGGGAACGGCATGGCGGGAGTCTAGGGGCGGTTACCGGCCAGTAGCAGCCCCGGACGGGACAGCGTGACCGGTGGCACACTCGGCGGGAGGACGGCCGAGCCGAGGAGGTCCCGGGTGCCGATCGAGGCGGGCAGCCTGCACTTCCTGGTGGGGCCGGTCATCGCGATCGCGGTCGTGGTGCTGCTCGGCCTGTTCCTCCGCTGGGCGTCGACCGGTTCCGGTTCCGCGCGGCCCCGCCCCAGCGCGACCGACGACGGCCTGCTCACCAAGGTGGCCACGCTGTCGCGGCGGGAGTCGGCGCTGGCGCTGCGGGCGGTGCTCTCCGACGCCGGCATCCGCTCGACGATCCGCTTCCCTGAGGCCCACCGCGCCGTGGTGCTCGTTTTCCCCGAGGACGCCGACCGGGCCCGCGCGCTGGCCGCCTCGTTCCCGTCGACGGACTAGCCTCAGAAGTCCCGCTGGATGCGCTCGATCTCGACGCCGAGCCCGCGCAGCTGCTGGACGAAGTCCGGGTAGCCGCGGTCGACGTGGTGCACCTCCTGCACCTCGGTGACGCCGTCGGAGACCAGGCCGGCCAGCACCAGCCCGGCCCCGGCCCGGATGTCGGTGGCCACGACCGGCGCGCTGGAGAGCCGTTCCCGGCCCCGCACGACGGCGTGGTGGCCGTCGGTCCGCACCGAGGCGCCGAGCCGGACCAGCTCGTTGACGAACATGAACCGGCCCTCGAACACGTTCTCGGTGATCAGCGCCGTACCGGTCGAGACCGCGGCCAGCGCCACGGCCATCGGCTGCAGGTCGGTCGGGAAGCCCGGGTAGGGCAGCGTGACGACGTCGACGCCGCGCGGCCGCTCGTCCATGGCGACCCGGACGCCGTCGGGCAGCGCCTCGACGTGCGCCCCGGCGGTACGCAGCTTGTCCAGCGCGACGGTCAGGTGGTCGGCCACGGCGCGCTCGATGACGACGTCCCCGCGGGTCATGACGGCGCCGATCGCCCACGTGCCGGCGACGATGCGGTCGGGCACCGTCGAGTAGGTCACCGGCGACAGCGACGCCACGCCCTCGACGGTGATGGTCGAGGTGCCGGCGCCGTCGAGCTTGGCGCCCATGAGCGCCAGCATCGAGCACAGGTCGACGATCTCGGGCTCGCGGGCGGCGTTGTCGATGACCGTCGTCCCCTCGGCCAGGACGGCGGCCATGACCAGGTTCTCGGTGGCGCCGACCGAGGGGAAGTCCAGCCAGATCGACGTCCCGGTGAGCGACGGCGCGCTGGCCACCAGGAAGCCGTGCTCGCTGGTGATGGTGGCGCCGAGCCTCTCCAGCCCGGAGATGTGCATGTCCAGGCCGCGGGAGCCGATCGCGTCGCCGCCGGGCAGCGCCACCCGGGCGCTGCCGCACCGGGCGACCAGCGGGCCCAGGACGCTGATCGACGCGCGCATCCGCCGGACCAGGTCGTAGTCGGTCTCGGTCGACGGGGCCTCGGGGACGTCGATGGTCACCCGGCCGCCCCCGCCGCTGCCCGGCGTGCGCTCGTAGGAGACGCCGCAGCCGAGCCGGCGCAGCACCTCGCTCATGATCGCGACGTCGAGGATGTCGGGCACCTCGTCGAGGACGGTCGTGCCGGGCGCCAGCAGCGCGGCGGCCATGAGCTTGAGGGCGCTGTTCTTCGCGCCCGTGACCCGGACCCGCCCGCGCAGGGCCGTCCCCCCGGTCACCTGGAAGCACTCCACCGGTCCACCCTACGGTGGGCACACGCAGGACTACGCTCGCGGCCGTGACGGTCCGGCTCACCCGCATCTACACGAAGACCGGCGACGCCGGCCAGACGCACCTCGGCGACATGAGCCGGGTGGCCAAGACCGACCCGCGGCTGGTCGCCTACGCCGACGTCGACGAGGCCAACAGCGTGCTCGGCGTGGCCCTCGCCCTGGGCTCCCCGCCGGCCGGGGTCGCCGAGCTGCTCAGCAGCATCCAGAACGACCTGTTCGACGTCGGGGCCGACCTCTCCACGCCGATCACGCCCGACCCGGAGTTCCCGCCGCTGCGGATCACGGCGGCCTACACCGAGCGGCTCGAGGCGGCCTGCGACACCCACAACGCCGCGCTGCCGAAGCTGAACAGCTTCATCCTGCCCGGCGGCACCCCGGCGGCCGCGCTGCTGCACCAGGCGCGGGTGGTGGTGCGGCGGGCCGAGCGCAGCGTCTGGGCGCTGCTGGCCGTCGACGCCGAGCGCACCAACCCCGAGACGGCGCGCTACCTCAACCGGCTGTCGGACCTGCTGTTCATCCTCGCCCGGGTGGCCAACCCCGACGGCGACGTGCTGTGGGAGCCCGGCGCGCACAGCGGCGTGCACGCCCAGCGGGCCGCCAAGGCGACCGAGTAGGTCACCTGACCCCCGGCGCGGACTCCACCCAGGACAGGAAGCCGGTCAGCGTCGAGGGCTCCATGGCGAGCTCCTGCGGTCCGACGTCGGTCCGGCAGGTGAGGACGACGACGTCCGTGGGGAGCGCGACGTCGTCCGCGGTCACCCGCCGGCGTCCCTCGACGGTCAGCGTGGCGCGCGGCAGCCGGCGCTGCGGGCGCACCGCCAGCGACAGCGCGCGGTACCAGAGCAGGCTGTCGTCGCCGAACCACGCGACGCCGACCGACCAGCGCGCGGAGTGCGCCGGGCGCAGCCACATGGTGACCGCACCCAGCCCGGTGAGCAGGAAGCGGCGGCGCAGGAGGAACGCGACGACGACCGCGACCACCAGCACTCCCGCCAGGACGAGCAGAACAGTGGTCACGGCACGTCCTGCGGCATCCGGGGGGAGCGGGAGCGGACCGGGTCAGACGTCCTGACCGGCGGCCCGCAGCCGGCCGATCGCGCGGCGGGCGGCGGCGACCGACTCGGGGTCGTCCTCGTCCTGCGCCCGGCGCAACGCCTCGCGGGCGCGCTCGACGTCGATGTCGCCGGAGAGCTCGGCGGTCTCGGCGAGGATGGAGACGCCCTTGTCGGTCACCGACAGGAAGCCGCCGTGCGCGGCGACGACGACGTCCTCACCGGACTCGGTGCGGATGGTCACCACGCCGCCCTCGGCCAGCTGCCCGAGCAGCGGGGCGTGCCCCGGCAGGACGCCCAGCTCGCCCTCGGTGGTGCGGGCGATCACCATGCGGGCCTCGCCCGACCAGAGCCTGCGCTCGACGGCCACCAACTCGACCTGCAGGGTCGCCACGACACTCCTCGGGGTCCACCGACGATGGCGGTACGGGTCGCCGGCCCGGGAGGCGCGACGACGAGTCCTGCTCACTGTAGCGGCGCGTCGTCGACCGGCCGCGCGCAGGCTGCTGCGCTCAGGCGGCGCGGCGGTACAGGATGGTCCAGCGGCCGACCCGCACCCAGGGGTGGCGCACCGTGGACGCGGGGGCCCACTCGTCGAGCGCGTACCGGGCCTCGTCGAGGGATTCCCACGGCGCGTAGGCGGGCCAGCTCCAGCCGGCGCCGGCGTCGATGGTCCTCGTGTCCTGCGGTTCCACTGTCGTCTCCCACGGTGCCCACGGGCTGGGCGCCACCACAGAGGATGCTCGGCAGCCCGGCCGGGCGGAAGGAGTTTTCCCACGATGCATCACCCGGCCGGGTGACGGCCCTCCCGGGAACGCCGGCGGCCGGGCCCCGTGAGGGGACCCGGCCGCCGGAACGTCCTGGAACGGCCCCCTGCAGGGCCCCGCCGCGAGCTCGCGAGCGGCGGGGCGCAGGGGGTCCTTCGTCAGCCGCGCTTGAGCTTCTCCGCGTTGCGCTCGAGGTCCTCGAGGCCACCGCACATGAAGAAGGCCTGCTCCGGCACGTGGTCGTAGTTGCCCTCGGTGAGCGCCTTGAACGCCTCGAGGGTCTCCGACAGCGGGACGAAGGAGCCCGGCTGACCGGTGAAGGCCTCGGCCACGAACATGTTCTGCGAGAGGAAGCGCTCGATGCGCCGCGCCCGCTGGACGGTGACCTTGTCCTCCTCACCGAGCTCGTCGATGCCGAGGATCGCGATGATGTCCTGCAGCTCGACGTAGCGCTGCAGGATGCGCTGCACCTCGCGGGCGACGTTGTAGTGCTCCTGCCCGATGTACTGCGGGTCGAGGATCCGGCTGGTGGAGTCCAGCGGGTCCACGGCCGGGTAGATGCCCTTCTCGGAGATGGGCCGGGAGAGCACGGTCGTCGCGTCGAGGTGGGCGAACGTGGTGTGCGGCGCCGGGTCGGTGATGTCGTCGGCGGGCACGTAGATCGCCTGCATCGAGGTGATGGAATGGCCGCGGGTCGAGGTGATCCGCTCCTGCAGCTCGCCCATCTCGTCGGCCAGCGTGGGCTGGTAGCCCACGGCCGACGGCATGCGGCCGAGCAGCGTCGACACCTCCGAGCCGGCCTGGGTGAACCGGAAGATGTTGTCGATGAAGAGCAGCACGTCCTGGTTCTGCTCGTCGCGGAAGTACTCCGCCATCGTCAGCGCCGACAGCGCCACCCGCAGCCGGGTGCCCGGCGGCTCGTCCATCTGGCCGAAGACCAGCGCGGTCGACTCGATGACGCCGGACTCGGTCATCTCCGTGATGAGGTCGTTGCCCTCGCGGGTGCGCTCGCCGACGCCGGCGAACACCGACACACCACCGAACTCCTGGGCGACCCGGCGGATCATCTCCTGGATGAGCACCGTCTTGCCCACGCCGGCACCGCCGAACAGGCCGATCTTCCCACCGGCCACGTACGGCGTGAGCAGGTCGATGACCTTGATGCCGGTCTCCAGCATCTCGGTGCGGCCCTCGAGCTGGTCGAAGCGCGGCGCGTGCCGGTGGATCTCCCAGTGCGGGGCGTCCTCGCCGTAGCCCGGCTGGTCCAGGCAGTCGCCGAGGGCGTTGAACACGTGGCCCTTGGTCACGTCGCCGACCGGCACCGAGATGGCCGAGCCGGTGTCGGTGACCGGGGCGCCGCGGACCAGGCCGTCGGTGGGCTGCATCGAGATGGTGCGGACCACGTTGTCACCCAGGTGCTGGGCGACCTCGAGGGTCAGCGTCTTGCCCAGGTCGGCCAGGGTGACGTCGACCTTCAGGGCGTTGAACAGGTCGGGCATCGCGTCGCGCGGGAACTCGACGTCGACGACCGGCCCGGTGACCCGCACGACCCGGCCGGTGGCGCCCTGGGTCTGCGAGGTGGTCGAGCGGTCCTCGGTGACGGTCATCTGTACTGCTCTCCTGCCCTGCGGCTGTCTGGTGCGGTTCGGATGGGGTCAGTCGTCGGCGCCGGCCGACACGAGGGCGTCGGCACCGCCGACGATCTCGCTGATCTCCTGGGTGATCTCGGCCTGGCGGGCCTGGTTGGCCTGCCGCGAGAGGTTCTTCGCCAGCTCCTCGGCGTTGTCCGACGCCGACTTCATCGCCCGGCGCCGCGACGCCGACTCCGAGGCGGCCGCCTCGAGCATCGCCGCGTAGATCCGGGTGGTGACGTACTTCGGCAGCAGCGCGTCGAGCAGCGACTCGGCCGAGGGCTCGAACTCGTAGGACGTCGGCACACCGGAGTCCCCGGTGCGCCCCGCCTCGCGGTCCTCGCGCTCGTAGTCGAACTCCTCGACCTCCTCGACCTCCAGCGGGGCCATCCGCTTGGCGACCGGGACCTGGCTGAGCAGCGACCGGAACTCGGTGTAGACGATGTGCAGCTCGTCGACGCCGAGCACGCCGTCGGCGCCGGCACCGCCGTCCTCGTCGTCCTCACCGGCGGTGAACGCGTCGATGAGGACGCGCCCGACCTCCTGGGCGTTGACGTAGCCGGGCTGCTCGGAGAAGCCGGTGAACGACTGCTCGAACGGCCGGTTGCGGAAGGAGTAGTAGGTCTCCCCCTTCCGGCCGACGACGTAGAGCACCGGCTCCTTGCCCTCCTGCCGCAGGAGGGACAGCAGCTCCTCGGTGCGGCGCAGGACGTTGACGTTGTACGAGCCGGCGAACCCGCGGTCGGAGGTGATCACCAGGACGCCGGCGCGGCGCGCGTTCTGCCGCTCGGTGAGCAGCGGGTGGTCCAGCGAGGCGGAGGACGCCAGCGCCGACAGCACCCGGGTGATCTCCCGGGCGTAGGGCTTGGACGCCTCCACCCGCGCCTGCGCACGCACGATGCGGGCACCGGCGATCAGCTCCTGCGCCGAGAAGATCTTCTTCGTCGACTGCGTGGAGCGGATGCGGCGCCGCAGCGCGCGGAGGGAACCGGCCACGTCAGGCGCTCCGCTTGACCTGGACGCGCTCCTGGCCGCGCTCCGACGCGTCCATGGCCTCGGCCTCGGGCTCGTTGATCCGCAGCGTGCCGCCCTCGGAGGTCTGGTACTGGCCGTAGAAGGAGTCGACGGCGCGCTCCAGGGTCGAGACCGCGTCGTCGCCGAGCTGCTTGGAGGTGCGGATCTCGTCGTAGACGCCGCCGTGGTTGCGGGCGAGGAAGTCGAGGAACTCGCTCTCGAACCGGCGCACCTCGCTGACCGGCACCTTGTCGAGCTTGCCGGTGGTGCCCAGCCAGATCGAGACGACCTCGCGCTCGACCGGGTACGGCGAGTACTGGCCCTGCTTGAGCAGCTCGACCAGGCGCTGGCCGCGGTCCAGGGTGGCCCGGCTGGAGGCGTCGAGGTCGGAGGAGAACGAGGCGAACGCCTCGAGCTCGCGGTACTGCGCGAGGTCCAGCCGCAGGCGGCCGGCCACCGAGCGCATCGCCTTGATCTGCGCCGAACCGCCGACCCGCGACACCGAGATGCCGACGTTGATGGCCGGGCGGACACCGGAGTTGAACAGACCGGTCTCGAGGAAGATCTGGCCGTCGGTGATCGAGATGACGTTGGTCGGGATGTACGCCGACACGTCGTTGCCCTTGGTCTCGATCAGCGGCAGGCCGGTCATCGAGCCCGCGCCCAGGTCGTCGGAGAGCTTGGCGCAGCGCTCCAGCAGCCGGGAGTGGAGGTAGAAGACGTCGCCGGGGTAGGCCTCGCGGCCCGGCGGGCGGCGCAGCAGCAGCGACACCGCGCGGTAGGCCTCGGCCTGCTTGGTCAGGTCGTCGAAGACGATCAGGACGTGCTTGCCCTCGTACATCCAGTGCTGGCCGATGGCCGAGCCGGTGTAGGGGGCGATGTACTTGAAGCCGGCGGCCTCCGAGGCGGGGGCGGCGACGATCGTCGTGTACTCCATCGCGCCGGCGTCCTCGAGCGCCGCGCGGATGCCGGCGATCGTGGAGCCCTTCTGCCCGACGGCGACGTAGATGCAGCGCACCTGCTGCGCCGGGTCGCCGGTGGCCCAGGCCTCCTTCTGGTTGATGATCGTGTCGACGACGATCGCGGTCTTGCCGGTCTGCCGGTCGCCGATGACCAGCTGGCGCTGCCCGCGGCCGATCGGCGTCATGGCGTCGATGGCCTTGATGCCGGTCTGCAGCGGCTCCTTGACCGACTGCCGCTGCACCACCGTGGGGGCCTGCAGCTCGAGGGCGCGGCGGCCGGAGGTCTCCACCGGGCCGGCGCCGTCGATCGGGTTGCCCAGCGGGTCGACGACCCGGCCGAGGTACCCGTCGCCGACCGGCACGGAGAGCACCTCGCCGGTGCGGCGGACCTGCTGGCCCTCCTCGATCCCGGCGAAGTCGCCGAGGACGACGACGCCGATCTCGCGGGTGTCGAGGTTCAGCGCCAGGCCGCGGACGCCGCTCTCGAACTCGAGCAGCTCGTTGGTCATGACCGACGGCAGGCCCTCGACGCGGGCGATGCCGTCACCGGCCTCGGTGACGATCCCGACCTCCTCGCGGGAGACGTCGGGGGCGTACTCGGTGACGTAGCTCTGGATGGCGCTGCGGATCTCGTCCGCGGAGATGGTGAGCTCGGCCATGGCGGCGTCCTCTTCCCTGCTTTTCGTCGTTCTGGAGGCTTGTGGTGTCGGGGGCCGGTCAGCCGACCAGTCGCCGGCCCGCGGTCTCGAGGCGGTGGACGATGCTGCCGTCGATGACCTCGTCACCGACGCGGATGACCAGGCCGCCGAGGACCTCGGGGTCGACGGTGACCTGCAGCCCGATCGCCCGCCCGTAGAGGCGGCCGAGGATCTGGCTGAGCCGCTGCTCCTGCGTCGCCGTCAGCGCGACGGCCGACGTGACGTACGCGATCGACTGACCCCGTCGGGCGCTGGCCGCTTCCGACAGCCGCTCGATCGCGGTCTCCGCCTGGCCGACGTGCCCGGCGGTCAGGACGTTGCGCAGCAGCTGGGCGGTGACCGGGCTGACCCGGTTCGCCAGCAGCCGGTCGAGCAGCTCGGCACGGCCCTTCGCCGACGCGGCGTGGTCGTTGAGCAGGCGGGACAGCTCGGCGTCGCCGCCGACGATCCGGGCGAACCGGAACAGGTCGTCCTCCACGCTGTCGAGCTCGCCACGCGTCTCGGCCGCCGACAGCGAGGCGTCGGTGCCGAGGGCCTCGAGCGCCTCGGCCAGGTCGAGCGGACGCGACCAGCGCTGCCGGGCGACGCCCTCGAGCAGGTCGACGGTGCGGCCGGAGACCTTGCCGTCGAACAGCCGCCGGGCCAGACCGGCCCGGTCGTCCGGCCGGGCGCTCGGGTCGGACAGCGCACGGCGCAGCGTCGGCTGCTGGTCGAGGACCCGGGCGACGGCGAACAGCTCGTCGCCGAGCTGGAGCAGCTCGGCGTCGGTGGCCGCGCGCGGGCTGCCCGAGACCTTCTCGCGCGCCTTCTCGAGCAGGCCCGAGGCACCCCGGGTCCGCTCGGTGAGCAGCTCGCGGACGGCGGCGAGCGCCTCCCGGCTGGAGGCCTCCATCAGCGGCCGCCGTCCCGGGCGGCGACGGTGCTGCCGCCCCGGCCGTCGGACGCCGCCGTCATGCCGTCGAGCTGGTCGAGGAAGCGGTCGACGGTGCCCCGCCGGCGCGCCTCGTCGGCGAGCGACTCGCCGACCACCCGGCCGGCGAGCTCGACGGCCAGGGCGCCGAGCTGACCGCGCAGCTCGTTCACCACGGCCTGGCGGTTGGCCGCGAGCTGCTCCTCGCCGCGGGCGACGATGCGCGCCGACTCCTCCTGCGCCTGGGCCCGCAGCTCCTCGATGATCTGCTGGCCCTCGGCGCGGGCCGCGTCGCGGATCTGCGCCGCCTCGGTGCGCGCCTCGGCGAGCTGGGCGCGGTACTGCTCCAGCGCCGCCTTGGCCTCGGCCTGCATGCTCTCGGCCCGCTCGATCCCGCCCTCGATCGCCTCGCGGCGGGCCCGGAAGACCTGCTCGAAGCGCGGCGCGACGAACTTGAACAGCACCAGCAGCACGATGCCGAACGCGATCAGCCCGATGATGATCTCGCCGACCGGCGGGAGCAGCGGGTTGTGTTCCTCCGCAGCGAGGATGCTCATGCTCTCAGTGTCCCTGTCTGGAGTGGACGCCCGTACCTGGAGGTACGGGTCAGATGCCGAAGACGAAGGGGACGACGAAGCCGATCAGGGCGAGCGCCTCGGAGAGGGCGAAGCCGAGGAAGGCGTAGGTACGCGTGAGGCCGGCCGACTCGGGCTGACGGGCGGTCGCCTGGATGTAGGCGGCCCAGACGATGCCCACGCCGATGCCCGGGCCGATGGCGGCGAGGCCGTAGCCGACCGAGCCGATGCTGCCGGTCAGTTCCGCGAGAACGTCCATTGCGGGGTGTTCCTCCTGTGTCGTCGCCCAGGGAGTCCGGGCGGCTGGCGGGGGTCGTGCGGTGGTGCGGTTCGGGGGTGCGCTGGCTCAGTGCTCGGCTTCGATCGACCCGTTCAGGTACGTGCCCATCAGGACCGTGAAGACGTAGGCCTGCAGGAAGATGACCAGCAGCTCGAAGAAGGTCATGACGATCGCCATCAGCGCCGAGACAGGGCCGAAGATGAACGAGAAGTTGTCGCGGCTGAAGAGGTAGACCGCGCCGAGGGAGAAGACGACCAGCAGCATGTGGCCGGCGAACATGTTCGCGAAGAGCCGGACCGCGAGGGTGAACGGCCGCACGATGAAGTTCTGCAGGATCTCGATCGGCGTGACCAGGATGTACATCGGCTTGGGCACGCCGGGCAGGAACAGGATGTCCTTGAAGTAGCGGCCGGCGCCCTGCTCCCGGATCCCGATGTAGATGTAGAGGACCCAGCAGATCGCGGCCAGCACCAGCGGGAACGCGAACTTCGACATCGGCGAGATCTGCGCGAACGGGATGATCGACAGCATGTTGTTCGCGAGGATGAAGAAGAACAACGAGGCCAGGAACGGCGCGAACGGCAGGCCCTTCGGCCCGACGACGTCGCGGGCGATCCCGTCGCGGACCAGCGAGTAGCCGCTCTCCCCGACGAACTGCAGCTTGCTCGGGACGATCGACGGCTTGCGCACCGTCGCGACGAGGAAGAGCAGCATCGCGATCGTGGCGATCCACAGCCAGACGGTGATCCGCGTGACCTCGAACGGGATGCCGAGCAGCGTGAACGAGAACAGGGGCTCCGGGTAGAACTCCTCGATACCGGGGGCCTGGAAGCCGTCGCCGCCACCGCCCTCGGCGGCGGCGAGCACGTTCCCTAGCGCGAGGGCGCTCGAGGTCACCGTTGTCCCTTCTGCGTCCTGGGCCGGCTCCGTCGTCCGCCCGGGGTCTTGCCCTGCCCGCTCCCGTCGGTCGGGGGCAGGCCTCCGTACCTGGCCACCACCAGGTAGATGGCGACCGAGATGCCGAGGAGGATCCCGACCGGGACGAACACCTTGGTGTCCAGCCACCGGTCGAGCAACCAGCCGACCCCGCCCCACACGGCCATCCCGGAGATCAGCGTCCCGATGACGGCGTAGCCGGTCTCGGCACCACTGCCCTGCCCGGGCGTGACCGCAGGTCGAGGCCGGGGCTCCCCACGAGGGGGAAGGTCCTCGGCCATCGCGGCCGACAGTATCAGCCGGGGATCAGGCGCTCCGTCCCAGCCCGGGAGCCGGCGTCGTCAGTCACCCGTCCGGGGCGGTGCGGGCGGTGGCACGTAGTAGATCTGCCGCGTCCAGACCCAGCGCAGCTGCACGCCGCTCCAGAGCAGCGCCCCCACGATCACGCTCCAGGCGAGGGCGAGCCGGTCGAGCCAGCCCTCCTCCGGCAGCGCGTTGAGCACGCCGAAGAGCACGACCGCCTTGACGAAGAACATGCCGAGCGCGGCCGGCAGCGTGAAGGAGTCGTTGATCCGCCCCGCCCACGCCACCACCAGGCCGGACGCGCAGAAGAACGCCGTGACGACGACGGCCCCGGCCAGCACGCCGACGGCGTCGTCCCACCCGGCGAGCAGCCCCACGACGGGTGCGGCCACCGCGGTGACGGCGGCGGCGACGAGGGCGCCCACCCGGAGGAACGACAGGTCCCACGGGGCGTCGGACCGGGCGGCGGGGGTGGTCACGGGACCACCTGCCGCACGCCGGGCGTCCGCGGTTCCTGCTCGGGAGGGGCGGCCGGCAGCGGCGGCTGCACGGCGGCGGCCCGCGCCGCCCGGGCGGTCGGGTGGTCGGCGCGGCTGCGCTCCTTCTGCGCCAGCAGCTCGGCGGCGCGCGCCTCGCGGGCGGCCCGGCGGGCCCGGGGGCTGAGCACGACGACGACGCCGACGACCAGCAGGACGCCGATGGCCACCAGCAGCTCGGCGCGGCCGCCGGTGATCGACAGCGTCACCGCGCCGAACGACAGGAGCGCGGCCCAGAAGTACATGACCAGCACCGCGCGGCGGTGCGAGTGGCCGATCGAGAGCAGCCGGTGGTGCAGGTGCATCTTGTCCGGCGAGAACGGCGACTTGCCCCGCAGGCTCCGGCGGACCACGGCCATGACCAGGTCGACGAACGGGATGAGCAGGATCGCGATCGGCACGAGCAGCGGCAGGGTCAGCGGCAGCAGGCTGGCCGCGGAGTCGAACGACTGGGGGTCCACCCCCCCGGTCGCCGTCACCGCCGCCGCCGAGAGCATCAGGCCGACCAGCATCGAGCCGGAGTCGCCCATGAAGATGCGGGCCGGGCTGAAGTTGTGCGGCAGGAAGCCCAGGCAGGCACCGGCCAGCGTCGCGGTGATGAGCGCCGGGGCGCTCGCGACGTCGTCGTAGCCGACGAGGCCGAGGTTGTAGCTGTAGGCGAAGAAAGCCAGCGCCGCGATCGCCGAGACCCCGGCGGCCAGCCCGTCGAGGCCGTCGATGAAGTTCAGCGCGTTCACCGTGAGGACGGTGAGCAGGATCGTCAGCGGCACCCCGACGTCGGGGCCGAGCGACAGGGTGCCGATGTCCGCGACGGGCAGGAACACGAAGGCCAGCTGCACGCCGAGCAGCACCATGACGCCGGCCGCGGCGATCTGGCCGGTGAGCTTCGTCAGGGCGTCCAGGCCGAACTTGTCGTCGAGCACGCCGAGCAGGCAGATCAGGCCGCCGGCGGCGAGCACCGCGGCGGTCTGCGAGTCGTCGAAGGTGCGCTGCAGCGCCGGCAGGCGGGTGGCCACGAGCACGGCCGCCGCGACGCCGAAGTACATGGCCACGCCGCCGCCGCGCGGGGTGGGGATGACGTGCACGTCCCGCTCGCGCGGGGCGGCCATCATCCGCAGCCGGATCGCCACCATCCGCACCACCGGCGTGGCCAGGAAGGTGACCAGGCCGGCGGTGAGCAGGACGACGGCGTACTCGCGCATGGGCGGCGGCGGTCAGCCGGCGTGCTGCGGCTCGGGGTAGGCCGGGTGGGCCGAGACGAGCTCGCGGACGGCGGTGGCCACCTCGGTGGTGCGGCTGCCCTCGGCGTCGCGGATCGCCGTCCCGATGAGCGAGGCGATCTCCTTCATGTCCGTCTCGGTCATGCCCTGGGTGGTGACCGCCGGGCTGCCGACGCGGATGCCGGAGGCGACCGACGCCGGCTGCGGGTCGAACGGGATGGCGTTCTTGTTCAGCACGATGCCGGCGGCGTCGCAGCGGGCCTCGGCGTCGGCGCCGGTCACGCCCGTCTCGCGCAGGTCGAGGAGGGCGAGGTGGGTGTCGGTGCCGCCGGCGACCGGGCGCAGGCCCTCGGCGGCCAGACCCTCGGTCAGCGCCTGCGCGTTGGCGATGACCTGGCGGGCGTAGGCCTGGTACTCCGGCTGCAGGCACTCCTTGAGGTTCACCGCCTTGGCGGCGACGGCGTGCATGAGCGGGCCGCCCTGCATCATCGGGAACGCGGCCTTGTCGATCGCCTTGGCGTGCTCCTCCTTGCAGACGATCGCGCCGCCGCGCGGGCCGCGCAGCACCTTGTGCGTGGTGAAGGTGACGACGTCGGCGTAGGGCACCGGGCTCGGGATGGCCTTGCCGGCGACCAGGCCGATGAAGTGCGCGGCGTCGACCATCATGACCGCGCCGACCTCGTCGCAGATCTCGCGGAAGGCGGCGAAGTCGATCAGCCGCGGGATCGCGGAGCCACCGCAGATGATCATCTTCGGCCGGTGCTCGCGTGCCAGGTCGCGGACCTGGTCGTAGTCGATGTGCTCGGTCTCGGGGTGCACGCCGTACTGGACGGCGTCGAACCACTTGCCCGAGAACGACACCTTGGCGCCGTGCGTGAGGTGCCCGCCGTGCGGCAGCGCCATCGCCAGCAGGGTGTCCCCGGGCTTGAGGAAGGCGCCGTAGGCGGCCAGGTTGGCGTTGGCGCCGGAGTGCGGCTGGAGGTTGGCGTGGTCGGCGCCGAAGAGCTCCTTGGCGCGGGCGATGCCGATCTCCTCGGCCCGGTCGACGACCTCGCAGCCGCCGTAGTAGCGGCGGCCGGGGTAGCCCTCGGCGTACTTGTTCGACAACGTGCTGCCCAGCGCGGCGAGCACCGCCGGGCTGGTGAAGTTCTCGCTGGCGATGAGCTGCAGGCCGCCGCGGAGGCGGTCGAGCTCGTCGACGACCACGCCGGCGATGTCGGGATCGAAGTCGGCCAGGGCGTCGAAGTCCGGGCCCCAGTAGGGGGTGCTCATCGCGGCGCGCTCCAGAGGCGTCGGGCGGGGGGCTGTCGCACCACGGTATCGCCCGGACCTGGAACGGAGTGGATCCGTGCCGGTCCCCCGCGTGGTGACGGATTGGAACGGCTCCCCTGCAGGGCCCCGCGCCGAGCCTGCGGGGCGTGGGGGGCAGGCTCGTCCTTCTTCAATCGGTGATGTCGGGCACGACCTCGCGCAGGCGCTCCACCAGGATGGCGCCGACCCGCAGCACGCGCGGGGTCGGCGCGGTGCAGTCGACGATCGTGCTCGCCGCCGAGCCGGCCCGCGGTCCGCCGTCCAGGACGACGGCGGCGTGCTCGCCGAGCTGGTCGACCGCCTCCTGCGCGGTCGTCGCGGCCGGGCGGCCGGAGCGGTTGGCGCTGGACACCGCCAGCGGGCCGGTGCGCCGCAGCAGGTCGCGGGCGACGTCGTCGTCGGGCAGACGGACGGCGACCGTGCCCTCCGCGTCGCCGAGGTCCCACGCGAGCGACGGCGCGTGCTCCACGACGAGGGTCAGCCCGCCGGGCCAGAACGCCTGCGCCAGCTCGTTCGCCACGGGCGGCAGGTGCAGCACCAGCCCCGACAGGGTGGAAGCCTCACCGACCAGCACCGGCACCGGCATGGCCCGGCCGCGGTTCTTCGCCGCCAGCAGGCCGGTGACGGCCCCGGGGCTGAACGCGTCGGCGGCCACGCCGTAGACGGTGTCGGTGGGCAGCAGGACCAGCTTCCCGTCGGCGATCGCGGCGGCCGCGGCGTCGAGGCCGGCAGCCCGGGCGTCGGGATCGGAGCAGTCGAAGACGTCGGCCACGACCGACGATCCTGCCGCACCTGCGCTGCGGTCCCGTGCGGTGGGCGGCGCTCGCGGTCGCCGGGCTGCTGGTGCTGCCCGGCTGCGGCGGGGTGCCCGACGTGCTCCTGCCGCCGCGCGGTGGTGGCTTCGACCACCAGCTCGGCGGCGCCGACCCGACCGCGGCCGGCGTCGGCATCGTCGTCCGCGACCGGGAGGATCCGGCCGACCCGGCGCTCTACTCGGTCTGCCACGTCAACGCCTTCCGGACGCAACCGGGCGACACCTCGATCCCCGGGGAGCTGCTGCTCCGCGACGCCGACGGCGACGCGGTCGAGGACCCGGCCTGGCCCGGGGAGTTCCTCCTCGACATCTCCACCGAGGACCACCGGGAGGCGCTGCTGCAGGTGGTCGGCGGGTGGATCGACGGCTGCGCCGCCGCCGAGCTCGCGGACGACGACCTCGGGTTCGACTTCGCCATCACCGAGGACTGCGCGGCGTTCGACGAGTGCGACCTGTACGCCGCGGCCTACGACGTCGTGCTGGACGTCGGGTACGGGCCCTGCGACGCCGCCCCGGAGCAGGTGCGGGTGCTGCGCCGCGACCTCGCGCTGACCACGCCCGGCACGCCGGGCTACGTGTTCGAGGAGTGCGGCTCCTGAGCGCCCGGCTCAGCCGTCGCCCTCGTCGCCGTCGTCCCCTCCCTCGTCGCCGTTCCCGTTCCCGTTGCCGTTGCCGTTGCCGTTCCCGTTGCCGTTCCCGTTGCCGTTGCCGTTCCCGTTGCCGTTCCCGTTGCCGTTCCCGTTGCCGTTGCCGTTGCCGTTGCCCTCGTCGCCGGCGGGCGGCGCCGGTACGGGCGGGACGGCGTAGGACACCCGCACCGCGTCGCCGGGCGCGAGCGTGCCGGTCGGCTCGACCGCCGTGACCTGCCCGGCGGCGACGTCGGCGGTCTCCACGGGGACGAGCTCCACCGCCAGCCCGCGGCCGATCAGGTCCGCCTGGACCTCCGATACGGGCCGGCCCAGGAACTCCTCGGCGGCGACCTCGATCCCTGCCGGGCTCGACGCCGGGCTCGACGTCGTGCTCGTGGGGGCCTCCCCGGCGTCGGTCGGCGCGGAGCGGCCGGCGAGCACGACGACCACGACGGCGACGGCGATCGCGGCGAGCGCACCCAGCAGGAGCGGGACGACGCGCCGCCGGCGGGCGGGTGCGGCGGCCGGCGGCGTCCCGGGCGAGGTCGCCGGCACCGAGGCGACCGGCAGCACCAGCGTGGGCGCCGGCCCCACCGGGCTGGTCGGCGCACCGGCGACCAGCCGGTCCACCGCGTCGCGCACCGCGGCGCCGTCCGGGAACCTCTCGGCCGGGTCCTTGGCCATGGCCCGCTCGACGAGCGCGCGGACGGCCGGCGGCACGTCGGCCGGCAGCGGCGGCGGCTCCTCGCGGATGTGCTTGACCGCGACCTGGACCGCGTTGTCGCCGTCGAAGGCGCGCCGCCCGGCCAGGCACTCCCACGCGACCACACCGAGGGAGTAGACGTCGCTGGCGGCGCTGACCGGCGCACCGGAGGCCTGTTCCGGCGAGAGGTAGTGCGCGGTACCGAGCACCTGGCCGGTCGCCGTGACCGGCACGCCGGCCGCGGACCGGGCAATCCCGAAGTCGGTGACCTTCACGACGCCGTCCCGCCGGACGAGCAGGTTGGCCGGCTTGACGTCGCGGTGCACGAGGCCGGCGGCGTGCGCCGCGGCGAGGCCGTCCGCGGTCTGGCGGACCAGGTCGAGGGTCCGCTGGACGCCGGGCCGCGGCTGCCGGGCGAGCAGCGCGGCGAGCGACTCCCCCTCGACCAGCTCCATGACGAGGTAGGCCAGCGGCGCGCCGCCCGTGGCGGAGCGCGTCTCGCCGTAGTCGAAGACCGCGGCGATGTGCGGGTGGGTGAGGACGGCGGCGTGCTGCGCCTCGGCCCGGAACCGGGCCAGGAAGGAGGCGTCGGCGGCCATGTCGTCACGCAGCAGCTTGACGGCGACCGGGCGGTCGAGGAGCGTGTCGCGGCCGCGCCACACCTGGCCCATCCCGCCACCGGCGATCAGGGCGTGCAGCTCGTAGCGACCGGCGAGCAGCCGGGTTCCCGCTTCCATGCCCACCTCCTGAGGTCGTTGGGTGCCACCGGGGCGTGCGCGCCATGCACGGGACGCCCGGACGGGTGAGGGCGCTCAGCCGCGCCGCGCGGTCGTGTACCGCGGCCGGCCGGTCAGGTCGGCGTGGTCCTCGACGTCGGTCCAGCCGCCGTGCGCCCGCACCAGCGCCGGGAGCGCGCCGCCCTGCTGGTCGGCGTGCTCGATGCCCAGCCACCCGCCGGGCCGCAGCAGGCGCGCCGCGGTGACCAGCAGGCCGCGGACGACGTCGAGCCCGTCGGGCCCGCCCCACAGCGCCAGCGGCGGGTCGTGGTCGGCGACCTCGCGGGGCACGCGGGCGCCGTCGGGGACGTACGGCGGGTTGGACACCACCAGGTCGACCCTGCCGTCGAGGTCGGTGAGCAGGGTGGGGTCGGTCATGTCGCCGGCCAGCACCTCGACCGTCGAGCCGGAAGCGTTCGTCCGGGTCCACTCGATGGCGACCGGGTCGCGCTCGACGGCGACCACCCGGGCGCCGGGGTGCTCGTGGGCGATCGACAGGGCGATCGCGCCGGATCCGGCGCCGAGGTCGACGACCACGGGTGCGGCCGCCCCGGCCAGCCGCTCCAGCGCCCAGCCCACCAGCGCCTCGGTCTCGGGCCGGGGCACGAAGACGCCGGGGCCCACGGCCAGCTCGAGGTGGCGGAACGGCGCCCGCCCGGTGAGGTGCTGCAGCGGCACTCGGTCGGCCCGCTGCTCGAGGAGGGCGGCGAACCGGGCGGCGACGTCGTCCGGGATCTCGTCGAGGGTGAGCAGCCCGGTGCGCGTGGTGCCCACCGCGAAGGCGAGCAGCAGCTCGGCGTCGACGCGCGGCGAGGCGACGCCGGCCTCGTCCAGGCGCCGGGCGGCGTCCCCGAGCAGCGTGCGGGCCTTCAGGAGCCGGCCGCCAGCAGCTCGGCGGTGTGCGCGCGGTCGAGCGCGTCGATGACGGCGTCGAGGTCGCCGTCGAGCACCTGGTCGAGGTTGTAGGCCTTGTAGCCGACGCGGTGGTCGGAGATCCGGTTCTCCGGGAAGTTGTAGGTGCGCACCCGCTCGCTGCGGTCGACCGTGCGCACCTGGCTGCGCCGCTGGTCGCTGGCCGCGGCGGCGGCCTCCTCGCGGGCGGCGGCGAGCAGCCGGGAGCGCAGGATGCGCAGCGCCGACTCGCGGTTCTGCAGCTGGCTCTTCTCGTTCTGGCAGCTGACCACGATGCCGGTGGGCAGGTGGGTGATCCGGACGGCGGAGTCGGTGGTGTTCACGCTCTGCCCGCCCGGGCCCGAGGAGCGGAAGACGTCGATGCGCAGGTCGTTCGGGTCCACGGTGACGTCGACGTCCTCGGCCTCGGGCAGCACCAGCACGCCGGCGGCGGAGGTGTGGATCCGGCCCTGCGACTCGGTGACCGGCACCCGCTGCACGCGGTGGACGCCGCCCTCGAACTTCAGCCGCGACCAGATGCCCTCGTCGCCGCGGGCCTTGATCGCCACGCTCACGTCCTTGTAGCCGCCCAGCTCGGCGTCGACGGCGTCGATCACCTCGGCCGACCAGCCGCGCCGCTCGGCGTAGCGCAGGTACATGCGCAGCAGGTCGCCGGCGAACAGGGCCGACTCGGCGCCGCCCTCCCCCGCCTTGACTTCGAGGATGACGTCCTTGTCGTCGTCGGGGTCCTTGGGCAGCAGCTGCTCGCGCAGGCGGTCGGACAGCTCGTCGATGCGGCCCTCCAGCGCGGTCGCCTCGGCCGCGAAGGAGGCGTCCTCGGCCGCCAGCTCGCGGGCGGCGGAGAGGTCGTCGCGGGCGCTGTCCAGGGCGCGGGCCGTCTCGACGACCGGCGCGAGCTGGGCGTAGCGACGGCCCAGGCGGCGGGCGCGGGACTGGTCGGCGTGCACGGCCGGGTCGGCGAGCTCGGCCTCCAGCGAGGCGTGCTCGGCGAGCAGCCCGGCCAGCCGGTCGGTGCCGGCCTCGGTGCCGGAGGTCACTGGTGGCTCACCTCACTACCGCTTTCGGCGCCGAAAGCGGAGATGTCGCGGGGGCCGCGTTCGGGGCCGAAAGCGACAGGGGGGGACAATGGAACGGCGCCCGGCCCCACCCCCCCGGGGGGGGGCCCGG